>JAYWHS010000542.1:0-3525 GCA_043777635.1 Kofleriaceae bacterium
TATCGTCGAAGCTTGTCGATGATTCGCTATCGCGCTTCGGCTGTTGCGGCGTTAGTTGACGTGGCAAGTTTTACCGAAAAAACTGGGCAACTCGAACGCATCACTCGCGACACAATCAACTACACGCGTTTTCTTTACGCAACGCCAGTCAGCTGTACTAACTGCTCTGACTTGCTCGGTGATGTGATTTATCCTGCTGATTATGCCGGGTCTACGCCAGCCATGTTTGCCCCAGTTCAAAGCGGTGAACTGGTGACGGAACATCACGAGTTTGAATTTGCCAATGATGGCAAGCGACCGCGTGCGTTACGAAGCAGTGGTATTGGCCGAGCTTTTGGTTACGTGTATAGCGGCTATAACAACTATCAGTTCGATCTGCACATTGATTTAGGAGCGTGTAACAGCACGAAATGTCCGAGCGGAAATCTTGGTTGTTATGCCGTCTACGCTGGAGGTGATGGACGCTGTCATCCGTACACCCAGCGGCAAAGCGACAGTGCACTGATGCTCAACACTCAACGCAGTGTAGATTACGGCGTTGCAGCTGGTGGTGGCGGCGGCGGTGGCGGCGCTTCGTCCATTCTCCCGACCAGCAGCACCTACACACCCAAAGCACATTTGGCCTCCCATAAGGATGAGGCCGGCGTGACCACAACGTATGGTCGAGACTCGGTCGGACGCACGCGTTGCATTGTGCGCGGCGACAACGATAACGAAGCTTTTGCCACCCCAGCCACCCCGGACACCTCTGCATGTGCTGGCCCTGGCACTGCCCAAATTGTCCGGGTCGACTACACTGCAACGACCACAACTAAAACAACATCATCGCTGATGGGCGGCGGGCTGTTTTCGGTTGAAGTTCAAACCTTCAATGCTGCCGGGTTAACCACGCAGACCAGCACCACTGCGTATACTCGCGACATCGTCGGTACGTTGCATGCTGAAACCCACGTCAGTACCACGCTGTACGATGCGTTAAACCGTGTTGTAGAAACCAACGGTCCATTGCCCGACGCAAGTCAACTCGATAAAACTACTATCGCTTACTACAATGCCGGGGATGCCAGCCTCGCCGTGTTTCCGCATAACCTTGGCCAAGTTAAAAGTGTAAGTCGTTACGTCGGCACGAATGCCAGCAGCATTGCACTCACCACCACATACAGCGAGTACGATCAATTTGGTGTCGCTCAATCGGTAGCTGGGCCAACAGGTGAAGGTATGCGGTACACGCCATCGAGCGACCGGTTGACGTGGACCGTTGCCGCAACAGATATCGCCGGTGGTTCATTCATGGCGAAAACCGTAGTGCTTAATACCAGCGGTACCGTGCGCTATGTAAGCGATGCCGATGGCATTTGCACAACGTTTGAGTACACCGATGCCACCGGTTTTGTCGGCGCTCCGACCAAGATCAGACGCTCAAATGTGAATGATTACTGCGGCGGGGTTCCGATAAATACCGCAAGCGGCGAAGTTGAAATCCGCACATATATTGCGGGCGAAGTTGATCGACTTGCCTCGGTAGAACGCCGATTCAATAACTCAGTCCAGTTTAGCTACGCTGGCTTCACGTACGCCAATGACCGCAAGGTAATCGCTGCCAGCACGCTGGATTCAGCACTCCCGTTTACGTTTGAATACACCGACGTTTTACCATCCGGTACGGCAGCACCAGGTGCACCAGCCGCAGGTGCTTGGAAAACTAAAACCGGTGCCGACGATTTTGCTCGACCCTCGTTTCTTTACCGATTCTTGAATGGCACCGACAAACAACAATACAACTTTGCCTATTCATCGTCGTTTGCACCGCGGCCAACTACGCTTACTCGCGGCCTAAACAGCGCAGTGGCCTCGACCACGACGTTCGAATACGATGACTTCGGTCGATTGGTAACGTCCGTTGTTCCTGAGGTCGTCGGCCCAACTCGCTTTGAATATGATCTGGCTGGCAACCTGTTCAAAAAGCAGTTAGCCGCAGGAACCGCAAATGCTTTAACAACACAGTACACCTACGACTCGCTCGGCCGCATGACCTTTGCAGATCATGACACAGAGCATCCGGTGAATTGCGTTACTGCGCCAACCGGCACTCCGATTCAGGATGAACAGTATTTTTACGATACGTGCAGCACGTGCGGGGCAGAAGCGCTCGGACAATTGGTAATTAGTCGAAGCATTTTGCATTGTACAGCTGGCGTAGCGATTAGCAGGGACAGGCAGTACACCTTTTTTCAAGGTTTAGATTTTGCAATTGGATATCGCACGATGACAGGCACTACGGCCGGTGTTATGGCTGGATCTATGTTTCAGCATACGGCAGGTGGTCGACTCGCAAGCTACACGGCGCCAACCGCACCAAAGTTTTTTAATACTGAGTATGTTTACTCGGCGAACAGTGGGCAAATCAGCGCACTGAATATTTACGGCTTGAACATAGCCAATACTTTTCGTTATCGAGCATTTGGTCCACTTGTGGCGTTTGATTCAACGATATCGCAACCAGTCACCGGTGGCACGCGCAACCTTGGAATGCGCTCGAGTTATCGATCCGACGAAGCGCTATCGACTCTCAAATGGTCGATGACGTCTGCAACAATCGGCGTGGCTGCCCTCGACCATATGAATCAATCGTTCAGCTACAATGCCTCCGGCGTGGTTCAAAGTCGCACCGATGCAGCAGTGCCAACGAACTCTCGTTACTATAGCTATGACGCGCTGTTGCGTTTAACGTGTGAAGCGCGCGGTGCGGCCGGCTTTGTGCCAACTGCAGCAAATTGTTTTTCCGGTAGTAAGTGGGCCAACAGCCTGTTCACCTACAACGACGGTGCAAGTGCAACAATGCCGCCTGACACACGGGCAAGCTCAGTTGTTCAACACAATCTGGGCGGCAACCCATATGTAAGTCCGTCGGCGGAAACGTTTTCATATACGGGCGGTTCCGGAAAAATCACTGGCATCACCCGCACAGGCAGCAGCCTAGCGATGGGGCACGATGGGCTTGGCCGGCGCACGTTTGAATATGATAGCCTCGACGCTGTGCGGTCGCGGCGGGATTATACGTATTTGCCCAATGGCCAACTGGGGACGATTGCCGGCAAGACCGCGGGCAACGTCGCGTGGACAGTGACCATGCGCTACGACGAGCGTGGCCGACCGTTGACGATTGTGTACTCGGGCGGCGATAGCATCGAATTGTTTTGGGACGAAAGCGATCGGCTGATCGACACCGCGATTACCCATGCTTCGCCGGTAAGCGGCGTGACGATTGTGCGTTGGCACTATCACTACGTTGGCGGCACGTTGCTCGCCGCATCGCGCGAACTCTCGACGCCACCCGTGGCGCCTGCAATTTACCCAACGATCGCCGTGAAGCGATTCTGGGTGATCACCGACGAGCGCGGCTTGCCGCACCGGCTGCTCGACGAGCAGGGCGCCGAATACTGGAAAGCCACCTGGGATGCGTCCGGTTGGCGGACAATGCAAACCCAAGCCGCCGAGATGAACTGGATGCCCTTCGGCTTGCCA
>JAYWHS010000543.1:0-12386 GCA_043777635.1 Kofleriaceae bacterium
GGCAATTTCATGCCATCGGGCACCGCTGCAAAATCCTCATCCTCACCCACCAACTGTTCTTCAATCCACTTATCGATCTGGGCGCGCTTAAACCGCCACTGTTTTTCGAGTTGGACGCCAGGAATTTTCCCAGCGGAGACCAGCTTGCCCACCGTACCCTCATCGAGGTGCAGATAGACCGCAAGGTCAGTCATAGAGAATAGTTGCTCTTCCGCGATTTGCTTTTTGGCCATTAGGTACCCGAAATGTAAGTTTAGGCGTCAAAACAGCGCGCGCAAAGCCAAGCCGGCGTAAGATTTCGGTGTGCGAGCCCCTAAATGGTCATTGCGACGGGCCAGATCGCTGGTTGGAGGCAAGTTCCTGTTCATCGGCGGGCTACTTGGCTTCATTGGCTTCGCCTTGTTGGTCGAGCGCCTGTTTGGTCTGAACAAGCCATTGAGCCTGGGGCCACTGCTCGCAGCCGCCATGGCGGTGATTCCAGCCGGCCTTTGGTTGGGCTTTTTTTACCTTTGGGATCGCCACGAACCTGAGCCACGGCACTTGGTGGCTGGGGTTTTTGCGTTGGGGCTTTTTATAGCTGGGCCGTTGTCGGAGTTTATTCGAACCCAAGCCGTCCCGCCGCTTGGCCTTGAGCAACAAAGCACCAGTCTGTTGTCACTTGATCGAATTGTCTACGCCGTGTTGGTCGTCGGCCTGGCCCAAGAGGTGTGCAAATACGCGGTCGTTCGCTACTCGGTATATCTATCGAAAGAATTCGATGAGCCGATGGACGGAGTCATCTACATGATGGCCGTCGGTACCGGCTTCGCAACCTGGGACAACTATCATCGCTTATCCGAACTCGGCAACAACGTGTTTTTATCAATTGGTGCAGCCAAAGCCGTTGTGAACACCTTGGCCCACGCATCATTTGCCGGCGCGCTTGGCTACGTGATGGGCCGCACCAAGTTCACCCGTCGCTCGGCACCGGTGCGCGGCTTGTTACTATTTTTGGGGCTGCTCGGCGCAGCGGCACTCAATGGCCAGTTCGCCTTGATGCAAAGCTGGCTCAACAACAGTGGCATGAAACAATATCCATGGCGCGGCATTGTCTATGCGGCGGTGGTGGCGTCGGTGGTATTCGGCGGCTTGATGCTTGCGGCACGCCGGTTGCTGCACGACTCACCGTTCCGAAGGGACGACCATGAGTGATTTGCCAACACCAGATCCAACACCGTCGGAGCCGCCGGTTACCGACGACAAATCCAACGCGGCAGATGCTGCGAGCGACGTCGCCGCAACGCCACTGCAAGCGGAGCAACGGCCCAGCGCAGCCAGCTTGCCGCGCGCCAAAACTGAACGGCCGGTGATTGTACGCACCGAAGACTCCGTGGTCAGTGGCATACCCACCTATGTACCTAGCGGCGGCAGCGCGCCGGTGCAAACGCCCGAATTTTCAAGTTCGACACCCGCACCGACTAAACCACCGAGCAAAGCAGCGCGCGCCGAGGATACCAGCGACGGCGTGCCGCTCACGCACCCACGCGACGAGCTTGATCCAATGGCCGTGGCCACTGCCGCGATTGCCAAACTTCGGCAACGCGCCCGTACCGATCTGGCCGAGCTGCGCGTGCAATATCGCCAGCACGACATCTTCGTGCTGCTGTTTGCCGTTGTGATCATGACGGGCGCGGGCCGCCTGCACCGACACATGGTCACGCCACCGGTAACGCAATTCTCCGAGCGCGGCCTATCATTTTATCGTTCGACCGCATGGCTCACGCCTGAGCCCGTGGCACCGATCGCGGCACGGCTGTTGCGTACCTGGGAACCACCCGAAAAACCCGCGACGGCCTATCATGTTGCCTTCACGGCATTAGCCGACGCTGCCCATTTCGAAGTTTTTATCGACGACGCGCCGCCATGGAGCAATGTTGTTACCGGGCTGGAAATAGATCGGCGCACCCGTTGGGGTGAGCTGTATGCGCTCACCGGTTCTAAGGTCGTTGTCATCAAAGGCCATGACTGGTTGCGCACCGTTTACACCTACGCTCACGCCGCCGAGCACGGTGATGCACCGACGGTGGATACTGCGGTGGAGTATGCAACCGTGGATCGCGAACGAATTTATGTTGTAAGTTTCTTTGGCGGTCGCAACGCTATTGCCGCGATGGAATCAGTGACTGCACCGACGCTGCAGGTTGAATCACAAACCGGGCTGCCGCTGGTACCGCAAGTTGGCCGTGCGACCAAACCCAACCAACCGGGTGCCGTGGGCAAAGCATTTGACTCAACGGTGATGGTGATCGTCGCAGATCTCGTCGATGGCCGGTTGCAGCCGAAAGGCGGCGGCTCAGGCGTGGTGGTCGCCGCCGATGGCTCCATCTTGACCAACTATCACGTTGTCCACGACAGCAACCAGCGCTTGCATGATGTCTTCATCATCGCGCGTAGCAACCAAACCGAAAAAGCACCGGTGCTGGTATGCGCGGGTCGGCCGAGCCGCAGCAAGCTGCAACCCGAAACCGATTTAGCGCTACTCAAGTGCGATATGGATCTGGACGGTCGGCAATGGGATTCGCGCTCGGCCAATTGGCAACCACTAGCGATCGGCAAACCCAACCCGTTGTCACCCGGCATGCGGCTGTGGGTCGTGGGCTACCCTGATGTCGGCGGCGGCGGGCTGACGGTCGATCAAGGTGTGATCGAAGGCTTTACCGACCAATACATCAAAACCGACGCACCGATTTCGCATGGCAATTCCGGCGGCCCGGTGGTGACCGATGATGGCACCTTCGTTGGGATTGCCACGGTATATCGCACGCGGGTAACCGTAACCGGCGACGTGATTGAGACTTCCAAAGTTGGTCTAATTCGGCCGCTGGCCTCGGCTGGCGATCTAACTCAAATAGCAACCGCCGGTTGGACGCCACGCGAAGGCAAAACTGGCGTTGATTTGGAACCGACGGCGATTGAAGCACCCGCAGAAGGCGTTCGGCTCGGCACCAAAATCACCGATTTTGCCAACGGTGCGCCAATCAAAGATGCGCTGCTCATGGTGCTGCGGCGCGGCGTCAACGCAAGCAAAATCGATATCAACCGCCTCGACGATCAAGTGTTGTCGTGGGGTCGATCGAATTCCGTCGGCGAAGTCCACCTCAAGCAACCAGTGCCAGTCCCTGGGACCTACAGTGTCGTGGTATTCGCCAAAGGCTATCAAACCCTGATTGGCGACAACGAATTGCGACTCGAAGAAAATAGCCCCATGGATTTCGACCCATGGGGCGGCGTCACCCTCGAAGCTCGCTAATACTTCGTCGCCCCACACCTCCGCGCTGCAATTGCGCCTAATTCAAATCGAGGTCGCTTACTTGGTTGCTTTTGTGTAGATAGTCACGCAAATCCATCAAGAATTGATTCATCGCTTTAGTCGGCGGAATAAACAGTCGCGCCACACCACGCATCAATGGATTACGAATCTCGCCTTGGTCGATAATTGTCAGCTTTGTTGCGAGCCCGCGTGGCTCAAATCCGAAGATCCACTGGCCTGCGTAGGGCGCACGACCGCCGACAATTTGATGGACGCGTCGGCCCAACCCGCCGGGCCCTTTACTCGGTGGCGTGTCGTCGGTAACCACGTAGGTAATGCCCTGGGCACTGCCACCTTTGCGAAATTCGCGAAACGAAAACCGCTCGCCTTGCGGGGTTTCAAGTAGCCCAAGCAATTCGATCTTCGCAACCGAGCTGCGCCAGGTTGGATACGCCGGGATATTGGCAATTGCTTGGTAAACCCTGGCCAGCGGAGCTTGAAGTTGTTCACTCACTTCAACTTCGTAGCGGGCGGGCGAGCGCAAACCGAGTACCAAGATCCATGACAACGACGAAAAAAAGATTCCAAGCACTACGTAGCCGGCCACCAACATCTTGTTACGCTCCTACTTTTCGTGTACCTAGTTTTATCAAACCAGGGCGACCGGTCGTTGATGCCACCGCGGTTGTTGCCACTACCTCGACCGGCGTGTCGGCCGGCGCAACGACCAGCGTATCTTTACATTCAGAACTTTTGTCGCCGGTAACCAAGCTGCGCAACGCTTGTTGATGTTCAACCACACTCGCGACTACCTCGGGGTCGATTTGGTGATCGGCCATAGTATTGCGTAAGATCTGGAGCCGACGCTCAAAGTGCCCGCCAAAAATCGGAGTTTTGGCGTGCGCTTGTTTAATTGGTCGGCCGGTGTACGCCACGGGGCCACCCAAAAATTGCGCGGTGAATTCATACTCACGTTCAATGAGATGCTGGCGATCTTTGCCAATGAACATGAAGCCAATCATGACATCGTCAAAAACCCGTTGATAGAAATCGACAATGACAGCGCGCAGGCGTTCGGGGCCGATTACGTTAAACAGATTGGGTCGAGACATAGACTAGCCAAATACCGGTTACCCGGTGATACTACCACCCCGAGGGCTTGCCACATATGGACGTTGTCGACAGCGTTTTAACCATTGAACAACTTTTGGCCAAACATCCTTGGCCAAGCGAGTTTGCAACGCAAAAACGCGTCGAATGGCTATGGCATTTTGACCTGCCGGGTTCCCCAAAAGCCCTGTGGCGCCTCATCGCCGATACCTCGCGCCTTAATCGCGCGCTGGGCGTGGCGCAAATGCACTTTGAGGATCGCAACGGCCAAACTTGGGGCACCGCCAAAAATGGCGGCGTGCAACACGAATGGCACGAAGTACCGTGGAGTTGGGTGGTCGGCGAATGGATCACCTGCACCCGGATTTACCAGCGCGGCTTCGCAAATGTCATGTACGCCGTCCATTACTTGCAACCTACGGCTACCGGCACGCGCGTGTATTTCTATTTTGGTGCCATCCCGCGCAACTTAACTGGCCGGATGGCGCTGCGTTACGGCTTTCCAAGCTTAGAGAAGGCCTACGCCAAAATCTTGCCGGCGATGGCCGCCGATGTTGATCGAATTCGGCCGCGAATTTTTGAACTACCAGCCCCCGAGCTTAGCGCCACTGCCCTAACCCGCTTAGCCGAAGCACGGACCAAACTCGCAGCATTGGACCTACCGAATACCTGCGTCGGGCCGCTGCTCGATTGGATCGCCACCGGCGACGAGGCCGACCTGTATCGGATTCAAATTCGTGAACGTGCGCGAATCTGGCGTGTCGACGAGCGTGAGCTGTTGCGGGTTGCCCTGCATGCCACGCGACTCGGCGTGTTAACGCTTTCGTGGGATACCATCTGTCCGCACTGCCGTGGGCGCACCGACGAGCATGATCGGCTCGGCGATGTAACCATGAATGCATCCTGCCGAGGCTGCCAGGTTGAATTCGAGGTTACCGGCCCACAAGCGGTTGAAGTAACCTTTCATGTGCATGCCGCGATCCGCAGTATTGCCGAGCGCATGTTTTGCAGCGCGGAGCCTGCAACCAAAGATCATGTCGCTGTGCAGCTGCGGCTTGCCGCAACCCAACGCGTGACGGTTTCGCCGCCGCTGGCTACCGGGCGGTATCGCATCATCACCGCTGGGGCGCGTGGTTATTGGCACCTTGATATCGACGACGCCGAGCCTGTAATTACAATTCCATTGGGCATGCGCGCCGACGGCACAGTGATTAAAGCTGGCCCCGGCAGCACCATTGAACTTGGCCACGATGACGCAGCGCCTCGCCAGTGCATCATCGAAACTGCACAATGGAAAGATCATGCGATTGGGCCGCGTCAGATGTTGGCGGTATCCGATTTTCGCGATCTGTTCGCTGAAGATTTCATCAGTGCCGACGTCCGACTCAGCGTTGGCGAGCAAACCCTGCTGTTCACCGACGTCGTGGGCTCGACAGCGTTTTATGAAAGTCAGGGCGACCCGCTAGCGTTTGTTGAAATCAAACGCCACTTCGACGAAGTATTTGCGCTCATCGTCAAGCACAACGGTGCGGTGATCAAAACCATTGGCGACGCGGTGATGGCGACGTTTCTCGATCCGCTCGATGCTGTGCAATGCAGCGCTGCGATTCATCGTCGGTTTGGCCCAGATCGTCCCGAGTGCCCCATTCGGTTGCGCATTTCGCTCAATACCGGGCCGTGTATCGCGGTGCGGTTAAACGCGACCATGGATTTTTTTGGAGGCACGGTCAACGTTGCCGCGAAGTTGCAAGCCCTCGCCGAAACCTGGCAAGTGGCGATCAGTGAATCTACGTATCGCGCGGCCGGCGTGAGTGAGTATCTGCAAAGTCAAAACGCGACCTTGGTGCCGTTGCAGTATGTGTCTAAAGCCATGCGAGCGCCGGTTACCGTGATGCGTTGGGATGTGTTTGATGCACCGACGGTCGATAACGCTTAACTCACCGCGCGCAACGAAATTTTCGTCGTAGTTGCCGCCGCAGTCCCATCGAGGCCAAGGTCTGCCTTGGTCAAATAGCCAACTTTGCGCATCGACCAATCAAAGATCACCGTCGGCAGCACAGTTTTAAGGACCAGTACGACATTGTTCAAACGTGGGGCAACATAGCGTGCCGCTGGTCGGCGCACGGTCGCAGCGCGTTCAATGGCGCGCGCAATCACGATCGGTTCAGCAGCGAAACGATCCATGCGTTTCGAAAGTGCATCAACTTTTTTCAACGATCCGGCCCAAGGCGAACCATCAAATGAACTGAGGTCCGACAGCGCAGTGGCTTCAAAATTGGTGCGGATCACGCCCGGCTCGATCAGGGTGACGTAAATGCCAAAGGCATGGAGTTCGTAGCGCAACGCATCGGACAACGACTCCACCGCATATTTTGTAGAGTTGTAAACGCCGAAGTACGGCAACGTGAATCGCCCGCCTAAACTCGATACATTGATGATACGCCCCGAGCGCCGCGCCCGCATGGCTGGCAAAAACGCCCGGATCACGTTCATCACACCAAACACGTTGGTGTCATATTGCCGGCGCATTTCGGCGTCAGTGATTTCTGAACTCGGCCCGAGCGCGCCGTACCCTGCGTTATTGACCAAAACGTCAAGGCCATAACCTTCGGTCAAACGGTCGACCTCGGTGGCAGCTCGTGTGATCGAAGCGATCGATGTGACGTCGAGTTCGACCGTATCAAGTTTGAGCCCCGCGGCTTCGAGCCGCAGCTTGGCCAGCTCTGCCGGCTTGCGCCCAGTGGCAATCACATGGCGCCCGAGGTTGGCGAGATGCAACGCAGTAGCGCGCCCGATGCCTGCGGTGGCACCAGTGATGAGAACGATTTGCGGATGTTTGCTGGTGTTCGACATAACTAGTTGGCCTCTTTCATTGGTTCTTCTCAGATGGAATGAACGTTCATTCCGATACTTCAAAATATAAAAACGTCGATATATCGAGCGTTATTAGCTACGTACAGCTTCCCACAAACATTGTTCGGCCAAGGCCCAGTCCACATCGTCGAGAGGCTGCGCAACTTCAAGGGCACTGCGAACCACGCCGACAAAGGCACCCATGACCAGGCCCATAATCAACCGAGGGGGCCCGGCTTTGAGATCGCGGCGGGCTTGGGCTTGCACGATTACGTGCGACATCAACATCAACATGCGCTCTTCGACCACACGGCTTTCGGCATCGAGGTAACGCGCATGGTGATGCAATTCGAGAAACACGAACGACTTGGGATGCGCAACCGTAAACGTTGCCATCCGCATAAACAACACGCGAAACTGCTCACGGGTCGGCGCGGTGAAAGGAAAATCGTCGGTGACGACGCTGGCGAAGCGCAATTTTTCTTGGCGGTAGATCGCATTGACCAAGGCTTCTTTGGAATCAAAGTAGCGATACATAGTCCCTGCGCCAACGCCGGCTTGGGCTGCAATATCGGGCACCACAGTGCCAAAAAATCCGCGTTCCACGAATAAGTCCAGTGCCGCAGCGGTGATGATCTCGCGCTTGTCACCGCGGGTTGCAGCGACCGGCGCGCCAACCGGTAGGCGCTGCGTCGTAACTCGGCTGCCGGAGGTTTGCGGAGCGCTTTGTTTCAAAACTGTTCTCATCTGCCTGCGGAATGAATATTCATTCTACAGTGATTTGGCAAGTGATATTTTTGATGTCGATCCCATATCGATTGATAAGCAATTGTTTTTAATTTGAAATATCCTCATCAATCGTTAAGGAGATCGCGCTCTACCCGCCATGAAGGTCAGCTGCACGCAGCGATCAACGAGGTGCCGGACGGCTTCGAACGTAAGGCTCGCGCCAACTACGCTGCAACCCAACTGGCCAGCTGCGCTCACGTTATCGCAACGACAACGTGCACATTGAACTTCTTGTCACGGCGGGTCGTCTCGACTACCACCGATTCTCAATGCGACGTGCAACGCCGAATCCTGCGTCGCCTTGTTGAACCTCGTCGAGCCATGCAAATCCGCGCCAAGCTAGTGCTTGGCCAGCGCCAAGCTCCATGTTACCAATAGGGCATGTGGTACTTAGGCTCCGTTCCTCATCAACCTGACGTTGCGTAGCGTCGGCGCGGCGCAACGCAACGGCCGTTCTGACACTCTAATCAATGGCTATCTCGCAGTCGACCACCGGTTGACGCGACATCGGCCACGCCAACGGCGCGGCGCTTCGCCGTCAATCTACGCACCAAGCAATGAGGACACCATGGAATCTCCCACGTTAATTAAAACCATCGGCCGCGCTCCGGTTCGCACGACGGATGGCAACGAAGCCATCACGCACATCAAGCCAGGTGTCGATGCGACAACACTGCTGCATCGGAATTTGCTCGACGGTCCATTTTGGCAAAAGATTCCCGCATACAAAAACATCGATGAAGCCACCTTCCTCGATCACAACTGGCAAGCCAAAAACACCATCACCAATCCAGCGCGGCTGTTGGCCACGGTTCAAGATTTGGTACCGCAAAGTTTTTACGACGATGTGGCCGCAGGTTTCGCCAAATCGCCGATGAGCATTCGGGTGTCGCCGTACTTGCTGTCATTGATCGACTGGGCTGATGCCTACAATGACCCATTGCGTCGACAATTTGTGCCTGTAGCGTCGCAGTTATTGCCAGATCATCCCAAGCTCACCCTCGATTCGTTGCACGAACAAGCCGATGCACCGGTGCCTGGGTTGACCCATCGGTATCCTGACAAAGCCTTGTTCTTAGCGCTCGACACCTGCCCGGTGTATTGCCGTTTTTGCACACGCAGCTACGCCGTCGGCATTGATACCGACGAAGTCGAAAAGGTTTCACTCAAAGCGACCGAAGAACGTTGGGAACGCGCCTTTCAATACATCAGCGAGCGACCCGAGCTTGAAGACATCGTGGTCTCCGGCGGCGATAGTTATCAGCTCAAGGCTCGGCAGATCACACTGATCGGCACCCGCTTGTTGGCAATGCCTAACGTGCGACGGATTCGCTTTGCGACCAAAGGCCCAGCTGTGATGCCGATGAAACTCATCACCGACACCGAATGGGTTGACGCTCTCGCGGCGGTGGTTGAGCAAGGCCGACGGCTGCACAAAGAAGTCGTCGTCCACACCCACTTCAATCACCCCAATGAAATCACCGCGATTACCAAACGTGCGCTCGATATTCTGTTTTCGCGCGGCATCATCGTGCGCAATCAAGCAGTGCTGCAACGCGGCGTCAATGACTCCATCGAAACCATGCGGTTGTTGGTCAAACGTTTGGGTCACTGCCAAGTACATCCGTACTACGTGTACGTGCACGACTTAGTCAAAGGTGTTGAAGATCTGCGCACCACGTTGCAAACCGCACTCGATATCGAGAAGGCGGTGCGCGGCACGACGGCTGGCTTTCATACACCAACGTTTGTGGTCGACGCACCCGGTGGCGGTGGCAAACGGGTTGCGCACTCGTTCGAGCATTACGATCGCAGCACTGGTATTTCGGTGTTTGCAGCACCGTCGGTGAAGCCAGGCTATTTCTTGTACTTTGATCCGGTCGACACGTTGGATCCAGCGGTGCAAGCGCGTTGGAAAATCCCAGCCGAACAAGAAAAAATGGTTGCCGATGCGATCGCTGCGGCACATGCCCAGCACACTGCCACGGCCTCGGCCAGCAGTGTTCGTCGACCGTAGCGATGCGATTACATGCCGAATCCAACCACGCCAGCGTCGAGATTCGAAGCCGTGGGCTATTGGTTCAATGAACTCGCACCCAATCACTATCCTCGGCCGCAAGCCTTAGTCGGGCGCTGGCAACCGGCCCGACGCGCTGCCGTCGCGGCATATTTGCGCAGCGGCACGGTATTTGAGCGATACAGCGGAGTTTCGTATTGTCGATTTCACTGCGGCATACCCAACCGTGCACTCGGCACCTGCGATCTATTTGATGGCGAATGGATTTGGCCGTCGGGCCTCGCTCATTATGTCGAGGCGCATAACGTGCGGTTGCCTGAACGCTTCATTCGCCATGCCCTGCGCAGCGGCGGCGCAACATCCGAGCGCACTTCACCCCGCCCTATCCGGCCTCGGCAAAGGTTGAACACCGTCGATATTGCGCCATGGTTAGCGTGGGGGCGAAGCCGCAGCGCCTGTTTGAAAATCGCGCCGTGGATCTTGTTGCCATGGGCCGAGCGCGAAAAGCTTGAAGCCCGCGCCAAGGTTGTGATTCGGATTGGCCACCCGCTGTGGCAGCAACCAAGGACCTTGGTGCTTGGACGCGCAGCTTCGCACAAGGTGGTTTTTGCACTCGCCGACCAACGCCTAGCGATTGTAGAACTGGGCAAGCCCCATGCGCCGGCCCGCTTTGTAGCCAGCTGGCAGCACTGGCCAGTGCAAAAATAGGCCTGACCGCCGCTCTGGCGATCGGTTCTTAGGCATACTTACCTATGATCAATTTGCGCGTATCATGTGCGTCGCGACTCGCCGCCGTGATGGTGGCGTCGACGGTGTCGCTTGGCGCTGCACCAAACGCTGCGATCGCCAATGACGGTTGCGACCCGGTACAAACCGAGCGCATCGTGCGCGCACTTGCCAATGAAGCGATCGCCGCCGATCAATGGGGCGTTACCTGGGCCAGTATTTTTGGCGCTGCGGCGGTGGTTCAAGTAGGTTTTGCCGTCGGTAGCTTCAACCCGCTGGGCCCCAATACCGACCGTTCCGATTTGGCCAACTACATCGGTGCAAGCAAAGCGATGATTGGATTTTTGGCCCGCACTGTTACGCCGCTCCGGGTGCAAACCGTTTCAGCCACGCAACTGGCGGCGGCACCCAATGATTGCGCTCGGGCCCAGCTTGCCTATGCAGCGCTTCGCAAAACTGCCCAGCGCGAAAAACGCGCATTCTTTTTAAGCCACAGTGGCGGCATCGCGTTGCATCTGGTTGGCTCGGCCATTTTGTTGAGCAACGACGCCACTCGGGAAGCGATTGTGTCGTTTGCCATTGGCTACCCGGTCGGGTTGTTGCACAACTATTTGATGCCACGCACCAGTTGGCATCTTTCTACCAAAGTTCAGGCACCACGGATCACGTGGACCATTGCACCGATGGTCAGCGAAACGAGTACCGGCCTTGCCGCGATGGGTACATTTTAGCCGTGGCAGCGGTAGCACCAAGGGTTGCAATCTTCGTCGACGTGCAAAACATCTACTATACGACGCGGCAAATCTTCGCTGCACATTTCGACTACAATGCATTTTGGCGCAGCGTGACCGCTGGTCGTGACGTGGTAAGAGCGTCGGCCTTCGCCATTGGCCGCGACGACGAAAAACAAAAACAGTTTCAGAACATTTTGCGCGGCATTGGCTTCGACGTGAAGCTCAAGCCGTACATTACCCGGGCCGATGGCTCGGCCAAAGGCGACTGGGATGTGGGCATCACCATCGACGTATTGGACTGCGTCAACCGCACCGACATTGTGGTGCTGGCATCGGGCGACGGCGATTTTGATATGTTGGTTGAACGCGTATGCCAGCGCCACAACATTGAAGTGGAAGTGTACGGCGTACCGCCGCTAACCGCAGCGTCGCTACAACGAGCCGCTACCCGATTTATCCCCATTGATGCGACGTTGCTGCTGCCAGCCAAATAGCGGTGGCTACTTGAGCTCAACTTTGAGTTTGATTACGTCGGCGTTTTCCGGTTCGGTTTTGGCGGCCAGCGCTAACGCTGCTTTGGCTTCCAGCTTTTTGCCGACGAGCAACAGTGCCCGAGCTCGGCCAACATGAGCTAGCGCTGGCCGACGCAACTCGGGTTTGATCAGCAACGCGGTGTCGTAGGTAAATACCGCGCGATCGCCTTTGCCAAGGGCAATGTACGCCTTGCCAAGCATGAGCAATACGTCCGGATCGGCCGGGTTGATGAACAGCGCCATTTCGCCGTAGGTCCGCACTTTGTCCCACTTGGCCAATGCGCCGTAACCTGCAACCAACGTCTTGAGTGGCGCTAGTTCCATTTGCTCGATGC
>JAYWHS010000544.1:0-3517 GCA_043777635.1 Kofleriaceae bacterium
ACCAGGTCGTAGCGTTTCGGTGCGGCGTGCGCGATGGCTGGCGCGGACATCACCAGCATTGCGAATAGCCACGTCAATAAAATAGTTCTCATGCGATGAGCGTAGGTCTTCCAAGTGAAGAAATCAACAATGAGCGAAGGCTGGGGGTGCAGCGCGCCAATCCTAGGCACAGCTGTAGGTAAGCCAAGTTGCGCGATATAGGTTCGTTACCCAAAAGCACTTTTACTGTCCGGTATTCGGACACAATACCCAGATTTTCAACACCTACCTCACCGCGTACGGCATGTTGGCTGCCCCGTCGTAACGATCACTGCACGAGCACCGCGACCTCGGCTGCGCCGAGCGCCCGGCCATAGAGACGGACATCGTCGATCGCACCGTCAAACCGTTGGACCCGTGCACCGAAGTTCAGATCGCAGCCGACGGCGAGGTCATCGAGTGTGTATTGGCCAAGCGCGATCTGTCTTGTGTCGCTCAAGGCCCCATCGACGTACACGTTCAGGGTTGCTCCGTCGTAGGAACCCGCGTAGTGATGCCACTGTCCAGCGACCACGATTCCGCCGGTTCGGGCGGACCGGACCGCGACATTCCACGCTGGCGTATTTTCTACCCAGATCTCCCAAGAGTTACTCTCCGACGTGGCGCCGTCGCGCGTTCGCCCGAAGACCGTTCCCGTGTGATCGATTCGGGGCCGCAACCACGCGGCGAACGTGAACGCCGCCGGCTGGAGGTCGCGCGTGCCCGGCAGTTCCAGGCAGCTCGTCGCGTCGAACATCGCGGCCCCCGTGCCCACTCTGCCCGCAGTCTGCGTCGGGCATGCGGTGCAACTCCCGTTGTGAGGCGCAACCGCGCGATCGAGACGCAGATCGGCATCATCGAACGCAAGATGCAGTAGGAGATCTGAGCTTCCTGGCGAATCGTCAACGGCTCCATCGCCCGGTCGCGCATCCGCCAGCGGGTCGAACGCGACGCGTCCGCAACCGGCGAGCAGGGCGATAGGCCATAGCAATCTCATGGTTCTTACTATCACAGCCTGGGCAAAAAAAAGTATAGGAATTTAAAACACGAAAATCGAGGTGCGGTTGGATACCGGTTTCTGCGGCGACGAAAATTGAGACTGATTGGAGATTGATTGGAGATTATTGCCGCGAAGAGTGGAGGAGTTTGTGCACGCGATAAAACGCTGATGAACTTGCCGTCTGATTGTGCGCCCCATGAGCAACGCAGAACGTCGACAGCGAAGATGCGGTACAAGAGTTGCGATCACAACATGCGCATTCGTCGACGGTGCAGCGCATCAGGAGTGGTTGCCAGTGCTCAGCTGTATGAGGCCGTGCTCGCGAATGTGCCACGCGGGCTTGCGCACACGTTCGAACACTCGCCGGACCCGTTCGCGAGCTTCGAAAATGTATGGCGCGTAGCCCAACCTTGCACGCATGGTTACGGCTGCTTGCTTGGTGGCGCAGCAACGACGATAACGACCTCGCTCATCGGTGAAACGGCGCCAAATTGATCAACGTACCCAACGCGAACGGTGTCGCCGATGGTGGTGGCAATGGAGCCAAGCGGGCTGCCTTGGCGAGAGCCGCACGGTTTGGTCGTGGTTTGATATACGGTGACTTGAGTTTGCTTCGCGGCCACGGTTTGCCACGAACGAGGCACCACCACGCCTTTGGCGTCGACGCCGTACACCACCACCGCGACGGCGTTGGATGGTGCAGGTTCCGTCAACGTAAGTGTTACGTCGGTGGCTTTGCCCTCAGAGCCAACTCGATAATCGAGGACCCGCACCATGCTTGGTTTCGGTGCTGCCAACGTCGGTGATGGCTTTTTCGCAGTGAACCCGAAGCGAACGTTGCCAACTTGCACGCTTTTGCGCCCAGCGGCTTCAAACGCGCGCAGCCCGGGTGCGATCACGCGGGCCCGCCCAAGCGTATCAGCGCCTTTGCTGCGCACTGCTGAGGTTGGATCGTGGGCGAGCTTGGGATCGAATTCGAACTCGTTGCTGCCGGTGTACCAGGCCCGCCCGACCAACACGGCGCCACCTTTAGGAATGCGGGTGATGTCGCGGGTAAACACGGCATCCGACTCACTGTACTGTTCGCATGGCGCGCTTGCAGCAACGTGCGCATGAGCAACCATACCGAACACCAGTAGCGCAACGCCCACTCGACCGATTTGATTCATGCTGAAGGGTAGGACATTGATACGGTGAAATCCAACGAAACCCACCGCGGCGTACTCAACGAGCGCGGCGATTCGAAGCGACATAGACGCTATAGAAATAGTGAATGACGATCTGGACCTTGACCACTCACATGCACTGGTGACGTACACCAGTACGTACGACCCTCGTCCAACTCTACGGCGGCAACATCGCCGAGGGCTATGCCTACAACGTAGAACGGAATTTTCAAAATCTCAAAACCACGAGGTGGTTACTTGGCCCATACGGATTCAAGATCGGCCCCGACAGGCCATCGACCGCAAACAATATTCTATATACTCGTCGCTGTTTATTGTTGTCGTGCGTGGATGTCGACGGGGATTTCAACACACCAGTCACGACGAGCCAAAACGAACCTGGGTTGGGCACTTGGTTGTTTAATCTTTTCCTAGGTTGATTGTGCGGATTTTGATAGACTGTTCATACGCTATGAATAACGCCTCGAAAGTTAGAGCGGCAGCGCTGGCACTGAGCGAAGCTGAGCGTATTTCGCTCAGCCACGAATTGCTCTCAAGCGTGAGTCACCCCGTAGACGATCAATGGCTGGAAGCTTAGGGTGCCGAAGTCGAGCGTCGTGTGACTACGTTTGATCGTACAAGCGCAAAGCCTGTCGAAGAAGTTTTAAATACTGTGCGTGCGAATCTTCGCAAATGAAGGTTGTGTTCCACCACGACGCAATCTTGGACATATCGGGTGGGGCTACATGGTATGCGGAACAGGCTCCTGGGTTAGGAGGTAGGTTCATTTCCGCGATTGAAAGCAGCATTGTTCGCCTTCGTCTGTTCCCCGAAAAAGCACCATTGGTAAACTGGACCCACCGCGACCAGATTCGGCGGGTTGTTGTCTTGGGTTTCCCGATTTCGGTTTTTTACGGGCAGTACGACGGCGAATTGGTGATCTTTGCGGTGTCGCACCACAAGCAAAGCCCACGTTCGTGGGAGTTGCGAACGAAATAGGACCAACGAGACCCAGGTTTATTTTTGGATTATGGCCTAGTCCGCGCCGCCATGGCATCAGAGTCGCGGAACGCTGCACAGATATGCCCACACAACGAAAGTAATTGCCGCTACCGCACGCTTGGTGCGGCTGGCTTGGCATTTGCGACGGTGCCACCTTTTTCAGCGCAGGCTGCTTCGGTGAGGGAGAGCCACCCGAGGCCTTTGCATTTGTTGGTGCCGGCACAATTGTTAACAGCGCAAGCGCCTTGGCCTTTGCAAGCGTTGATGCCTTGGCACATAACCTTGGCTTGTTTTTCTGCGTTGTCGTCGGTGGTAACGCCGGCAGCGTTAA
>JAYWHS010000545.1:0-12347 GCA_043777635.1 Kofleriaceae bacterium
CAAAGCCAAGCGAGCAGGCAATGTCGTGGTCACCAAAGCCGGCCTCAAAGGCGGCATTGCATTTTCCGCCGAGCGTAACTTGCTCGCGGTCGAGCGCGACGAATGCAGTTGGGGTCGTGATAGCGATGCTGACTTCGACGCTTGTTCCAAAGAAATCGAAGTATTCGACGCTGCCACCGGCAAACAAGTGACGACCGTGCGGTTGGCTTGGTTTGATCGCACCAACAAAGCCTTGTTCGACCGGCGCATCAAGGCGGCGCAGCTGGCGTTGCGCGACCTGGGCTTCACATCTGATGCCTTGGTGCGCGGCAAAGACATCAGCACCGACGCTGATCGCGAGCAAGAAAAATACAAATTCAGTTTTGCATCGTTGAAGGTCGGTGCCGTTGGCAGCGCTGGCGCCGCGCGCGTGCTGCGTGGCAATACCGTCGTCGCCGAAGCGGTAACCCTTGATCGCTTGCGCAGCGTTACCTGGGTACCAACCGCCAAGACCTTTGTCGTCGCTTCGTTGCGGCCGGGCAGCGAAGGCTGCGAAGGCACCGACCCAACGCGCACCACGGTGATGCCAGCCACGCTGGGTAAATAGCGCGGTGCGTCGATAACTTGCGACAATTTGGCCTGCGCGATGTTGTGCAACATGGCGTAGAATCACAGCCATGCGAAAACTTCTCTGGTTACCTCTGACGCTCGCTGTTGTTCTGGGTGCCTGCCAAGTTGGCCGAAAGGCCGCTGTTGACGGCGGTGGCGAGGACAGCAATGGCAATGTTGATAGCGACGGCGACGGCGTTACGCTGGCTGGCGGTGATTGCAACGATGCCGATCCGCTAATTTTTCCTGGGGCAGCGGAAAGTTGTACTGACGGAATCGACAACAACTGCGATGGCGCCATCGATAAAGGTGACTACGCTTGCATGACCCCGTGTGAGCGCGCCACGGTGGATCGCGCGTCGGTGGGCTGCGAATACCTAGCCGTTGACACCAACGCCATGGGTGGTCCCTATGGCATCACGGTTTCTAACGTAAATGATTTGCCTGTAAGTGTGAAAATTGAAGCCCGCGTCGGCGGTGCGTGGCAGGTTGTGCCCGGAGGGGCGTTCGATGTCGCGCCATTATCGGTGAACACCGTGACGCCGCCGCGCGCAGCGACGTCGGGTAGTGCCATTTTGGTTGGCAATGCATTTCGCGTAACTGCCACGCTGCCGATCATCGCTTACCAGTTTGCGCCGATCGACGGTAGTGGAAGTTTTCTAAGTGATGCGTCGCTGTTGCTTCCGATATCAGCCCTCGACACCGTTCACTTAGTGCCGGCTTGGCCGTCGGGCATCGCCGATAATCGCCCAGGTAATCGACATCCTGCGCACATCCAAGTTGCAGCGCCCGCCGCAGTTTCGGTCACGGTAACAATTCCCGAAGGTACCCAGGGCGGCACCTTGCCAGCTATCCCAGCAGGCGGCAGCCAAACCTTCGCTCTCGCTGAAGGCGATGTCTTGCAATTAGATGCACTCGCTGACATGAGTCTCGACGGTGCCTACATCACGTCGACCGGGCCGGTTGCCGTATTTAGCAGCAACGATTGCGCCGATGTACCATCGCGCGGTGGTGCATGTTGTTGTGAACACCTTGAAGAACAAATCTTCGGCCTGCAGACCTGGGGCAAGAACTACACTGCCGCACAGATGCCGCGTCGGGCCCAAGAGCCGTCGGTGTGGCGCATCTTGGCGCAACAGGACAACACCACGGTGCAGTTTTCGTTTTCGCCGAACGTTACTGGCTTGCCGGCCTCGGTCACGCTCAATGCTCGGCAACGCGTTGAATATCTAGTTGCCGGCGGCACCGGCCCAGGGGATTTTTTTGTTGCAGCGGATAAACCGGTACACGTGAATCAATTCACCGTTGGCAGTGCGTTGGTGGACGGTATCACCGGCGATCCTGACATGATTCAAGCTGTGCCGGTGGAGCAGTTCTTAAACCGCTATGTGATCCTGGCGCCAAGCACCTGGGTTAACAACTTTGTCGTGCTCACACGCACCGCTGGCAAAGCCGTCATGCTCGACGGTGCAGCGGTTGCCGGACCATGGGTAGCCGTAGGTGGAACGGGTTTCGAAACCGCCGTAGTTAGCATTGTCGAAGGCGCCCACGTGCTCGAAGCCGCCGACCGCTTTGGCGTCTCCGTGAGTGGCTACGATTCCTACGACTCGTACTCGTACCCGGGTGGCTTGAATCAAAAAGTTATCAATCCGGTTGAGTAGCGCTTTTGCGAATGCCTTGGCTGCGAACGTTGTTGGCGCTGTGCATGGTGCCGTTGATTGCACTTGGGATGGCTTGGTTCAGCGGCATATCCTTGCCTTTGAGCTGTTTGTGGAGTCTGCCGATTGGGGCAGTAGTGTGGCTAACAAGTTTGGGGCTGCATGAACTTGCGCATATTTGCGTTGGGCGAGTAGTTGGCGTTCGTGTAGGACACATCGAGGTCGGGCGAGGGCCACGTCTTGTTAGGTTGCGCTTGCGCGGTGTAGTCGTGGATGTGAGTGCCACGCCGCTCGAAACTTTTTCGATGTGGTGGTCGCCGCATCGCAATGGATTACGCTGGCGCTTAGGGCTGATGTATCTGGCCGGGCCGACGATGACTGCGGGCTTGTGTTGGGTTGCGCTACACGGCACAGCACACGACATGGCAGACGGCACACCGTTCTACCAATTTGCTGACGGTGTGACGTTTTGGAATAATCTGCTCGTTGCCAATGTTTGGATACTTGCGGTGGCCTTGAGCCCTATCAATGCGTTGCGTAAACGTTGGCCGAGGTCCGATGCCGATAAACTAATCAGCTACTTGAAAATGAGTGCGCAGGGTTTAGAAGATCACCGGGACTCTGGCTTGGTTTCGGCTATCAATAAGGCAACAGAAATGAAAGCGTACGGCGATGCTGCGGCAATGGTCGACGCTGCGCTTCGCGTTACACCAGATGATGAACCGCTGCATTACATGCGTGGCGTAGTGGCGGCCTGTGCCAACGAGCCAGAACGAGCTGAAGTATGCTTCCGGCGCGTCATTGCCGCAGTGCAGACAAGTGAAGGATTGCGTGCTGAGGTGCAGTGGAACCTGGCGTGGATGATGTTTGGTGAACAAAACGAGGCCCATCGCGACGAAGCTGCATTGTTGGCGGTGCAAGCCCTGGCCGTGAAGCCTGACAACATCAATGTGCAACGCACCCATGGCGCGATTCTTGGTTGGCAAGGCGAGCATCAGCGATCGATCGATTTGGTGTTACCAAACTTTGCTATTTCTGACCGCGCAGATGAACGCGCCGAGATTGCGGCATGTTTGGCGTTGAACTTTGCAGCCCTCGGCGACTTGCCCGCAGCCGATCATTGGCTAGCGCAAGGCAACGCGCAAGATCCGGGCAGTCGACTTTTGTCGACGGCGAGCGCATATGTGACGACGCAACGCTGGCCGTTTCAGAATGAAGCTTGAACGACGCTCGCAAAGGGCGCGGTCTCCTCACTTTCTCCGCACGTACGTTAGTCGGCACCACTCATGATAATGGCACTAACATCGTCGACGATCGAACCGCTGCAAGCGAATCAGCGGCATACTACTTGGATGCTGTACGGGGCCGAAGGATTTCGGAGCTAAACGCGGGCGGTTGGCAGGGCTAATCGCGCGCGAATTCTGATCAAATACAGACCGAGTAGGGTGTGCACATGAGGTTCGCACAGCCGCTAAAGTCCTGGCAGTACGCACTGTCCATGCACGGCGCGCCATCTGCGCGTTTGGCTTCGCAGAAACGATTTTGATTGCAGAAGAGCCCGCCTTGGCAGGTCCCGGTACAAGCTTCTCCGACTGCGGGCTTTAGGATGCAGCGACCGATCGCGGAATCGCACATGTAAGGTTGCTTGCAAGAGTTGTTGCCAAAACAGGCAGCGCCGCCAGCGACACGCGGCGTGCAGACCCGGGCAACGTCATCGCAATAGTCGCCGTACTGTGCACAGGTTCCTTCATTGCAAGATTCACCGGTCGCGACCACCGGTGCGCAATAGGCGCGGCCATCGCCCGAATTGTAGAAACATGTGAGGCCTTCGCCGCATTGTTGGTCTGAGCTACATGCGGTACCCGCTGCGGCTAGCGGCTTTTCACAAAGCGACGTCTGCCGATCGCAAAGGATCCCTGCCTCACATGCCGAATCATTGGCCGAGCACGCCTCACCTTCTTGGCCAGCGCACCGACCCTCGGCGCACGCTGCCGTTGAGCTGCTATAACAAAACAGCGACTTGCATTGCCAATCAGTGATACACGCACCGTCGGTGTCAACCGTGCCAGCTATTGCTGCTCGACATACGTCAGGCCACCGACTTGAAGGCAGTGCGCCGTATTCGCATCCACCCGCACGCAAAGCGTCCAGGCAATCTGCCATTCTATTACTATCGTAGTTGACGCGTCCGGCTTGCGCATCGGCGATGATTTGGCCGACAAAATAATGTTGAATGGTACGGCATTCGGCTTCGCTTGAAGCGTAGCCACAGCGCGTCCACAAGCTGCAAATGGCGGCCTCTATTTCATCACCAACAGTGGTCAATGGCACGCTTCGATCTGCGCATGCACTTTCGAACAATAGCGTTGCTGCCAACGCAATATTCACGACCGCAACCTTCAAATTACCCACTTGCATGAGGGCACCCTAGTCGTTTGTTCGCGCAATGTCTGCGAAGCGATCGTGATGTTGTGTGAATAGTTGCCGCGCGGTCGCTATGGCTCAGCATACTGCGTAGCCAACGCGATGGCGACTTGGGCGATCAGTGGGTACGGCATGGGTTGGTCGAGCGGAAAGGCCAGGTTGCCTTTGGCATTGCGGTACGGGGCCAGGGCTTTGATCAGCTTTTTGTCGTCGCGCACCGGCGGGAAAATACCGATGTACTTCTTGAATGCGGCGAAATATATGAAGCGTTGGGCGTGGGCAAACGCCGGCATGCCGTAGCTAATTGATTCACTGCTGCCGCGCACGCTGCGCTTGATCAGTGCGCGTAGCTTTTTCAGGATCGGCTGGACATCAGCGGCCGTACCGGCGATGTACGCGTCGATAGTGGCAGGTGTTGGTTTGGCTGCTGGTGCGAGTTGGGCTTTGGTTGCCATGAGATACGTGCCTTTGCAAATGCGACAAGCAGTGACGCGTTCAATGTTCAATCGCGACCGCCGCGATTGCTTGCGCTGCACGGCGTAGTCTAGTCATTTGCGTCGGCGCGCAGCACGCCAAAGCAGCGCAAAATCACCGGCTCGGTCGGTTTCAAGAATCGAATCAAACTCGGCAAGCGTCTGTTGGATTCGCACGTAGTCGACCGGCGCCTTGCTTGTAAGTAACATTTCAATGTCGGCAATATCTTGCGTGCGGCTCGCGATCATCTTGTACACAAGTAGATCATTGAGTGCGACTACAGGGAGCATAACGCCGAGCACCTTCATCTGCATTGCTAGCAGCGAGCTTTTCAAATTCTTGCAGTGCGAAACTGATATCAACCGGAATTCCTGTTGGTTGATGCTCCATCAAGAGCACTAAGTTCTCGGTTGCAAAAATATTGGCGTCAGCGATACGTGGACGCAGATTAAATTTCGCTGTTTGTTTGATGAATACCTCGGGAGCGTTTCGCACCGGCGGGACCCACGCGATATCGATGTCTTGCGTTGTCCGTACGTGACCATGCGCTATGACGGCCATGCCACCGATCACGGAATATGGCTGTCCAAGGCACGCTAGCGCTTCTCTTAGGCTGGTTAGCGCCGCTTCGAAGTCACTTTTTGCAGCGGCATTTTGCCTGTCCGCTTTGCGTACGTTACCCACAATAGGCGAACGCTTTGGGCGTTTCGTTCGTGCTGGTTTCTTTGTGCTTCGTTTTGAAATGGCCACGCTGCCTCCAATAACTGAGTTGCAATTGCCTGGGCTTTGGCCGGTGGTTGCAGTTTTCGCGTGACAAGCGATACCCGAGCCTGCGCTTGCGTCCATTGCAGCAGCGTTTTGGGATCAAACAGCGCCATACATTCAGCCTAACACGCGGACTTTTCTACAGCTAGGGACCCTATCGTGTTCACGAAATTCACGATTGCTGCGCGATTGTCGCGATGGTGAGTCGACAATGTACAGTGCGGAAACTACTACAGCCACTTGCACCATGCGGTGATATCTACACGTCAGGCCTCGCGCGGAGGTGGGGCTTCAATTTTGCCGACCGTGTCTGCAAAGTCTTTTCGATGTAGCTTGTGCGCTGTCCAGCGAAGACACGGATGCCGTCGGTCGCTGCACGTCAGCGGCGGCTTGCCAAGCTGAGAATCACCGATCGGTTGCCTTCGGCATCCGCAGCTTCCCGGACTACCTTGAACCGACCGTCGGCGACAAAGTCATCAAGGCAGACGGCGTTGTAATAGATGACGGTGATGTCACGCGCTCGTCGTTTGAGTGAAGCGTAGATGTTGGCGATCACTGGGCGCATTACCACCGACAAAAAGGGGTTGTAGAAGTAGAAGTGGGTGTAGTCGTCGAGAGCGGTAAAGGCTGCGGCATCGGATACGAAAATGCGCACGCGATCGCTTGGCACATGCAGGCGGATGAAGTTGCGACGCGCTGTCGCTGCCAGCGCAGGCGAGAGTTCAACACCGTCGGTGCTGGCAAAAGGATATTCGCGCATGGTGCGTAGCGCACGGCCTTTGCCGCAGCCGTAGTCGAGAATGCGATCCGTGGTTCGGATGGTCAGGCCATCAAGAAGGTCACGGAGGTGTAGATCGTCGGACGGTGAGTATTTTACTGAGCGCGCGGCGTCGAGGCCGAGGCTGTCGAGCGAAACCGGCTGCGTGAAGTCGACTCCGCGGATCCGCTCGCGCCAGGTTGCCAAACGATTTTGCCAAGCAGGTGGCAGGTGCGTTAGTTGTTTGCGCAGCAGTGAGCGAAGCATCATTGGAACGTACCGTAGTTCAACCAAACTGGGAATTCTTGTAACGATGCTTGGGCGGCCGGGGCCGGGCACGCAAACTGCTCGGCGACATTGGCAGCGCGAACAAAAAGCCCGAAATAGAGAACAAAATTTCACACCCAACGCTGGTGCCGCGAAAACATCGCTTGCAACGGTGGGCGGCAATGGCCCCAACGTTGCAAAAGCAGCCCAGATGAGGATGGTTCTACTGGTCGTTGGCCTGGTTGTGTCGTTACAAAATTCTGCCGAGGCCGGCACTAGCGTCGAGGCCGGCCTGACCGGGACCCGGACGAGCTCGCCAGTGGCCAGTGGAGGCGGCACAGCATTTACCGCAGCTTGGTGGTTTCGTGATTCGCTCGCGGTGTCGCTTGCCAACAAAGAAGTGTATCTAGACAACGACGATGTATTGTCGCATTTTGCCGTCGGTGTTAGTGCAATGAAGCGCATCAACACGCTGGCCCTACGTGGCGCGGTTAACCTGGTCCACGCGCATGAACAAATCACGTCGCAGGTTTGGGCCAATCCATTGGCCACGTTGCTCGGGGTTGGCACCGGCACCCATCATCGCGCTGGCGCCAGCCTCGCTGTTGATCTCATCATTCCTTTTCACCAACGCAACAACCATGAATGGTTTGCGGCGGTCGGCGTCGATGCAACGGCCTATCTCGGCGATCACGGTGCGCGCTGGTTGTGGTCAACCCGCGCTACGCTCGGCATTATGTTCGGCGCACCCGCTGCAGGGCGCTGAGTTTGCAGGCCCAACGTGCGGTAGGCTTCGCACATGCAAGCATCACTGGTAGAGCTGCTCACATCGCCTCATTTCGCGCTTGCGGAGCCCGGGCTCACCGAGGCTGCGCTGGTGGTCTTGGAAGCAGCATTGGGGGCTACCTTGCCCGCAGCAGCGCGTGAGTTGTATCGCCGTTGCGGCGGTATTGCTGATCGCGTGCGCACCGAACTGCCTATGCGCCTCATGCCACCGGCCGATGTAGTGGATACGTTGCAGATTCTTGCAGACGGCATGGATGTCTATCGCCCGCATCCAGCGGCGCGTTACCTCTTTTCCGACGACAATTCGAACTGGGTTGGCATCTTTGTTGAGGGCCCATTGTGCGGCAAGCTCACGATTCTTGATCATGATCTCGGCAGCAATGCCCCGCGTTTTAGTGACCTAGCGAGTTTCTTGGAAAAGCTGCTTGCAGCGGCCGACCGTGGTCAACCATGGGAACAAATGTCATCGGACTATCCCTTGTCGGCTGCCTCCGCTGGCGCGCTAGTCGAGGAAGCCGCGCCGCTCGCAACATATTATTTGGCCGAGTATCATACGGCCCAAGATCTACGTACACGTAACGTCGCTGCCGATATTGCCTTGCATCTTACGGACCCGCGGCAAGGTGACACCGTCAGCGTTTTGCTGGCGTCACCGTCGCCTTTCGTGCGCCACATTGCGCTGCAGATCGCAGCGGTGCACCAACGCATTGAATGGGCGCCGTTGCTTGAAGCTTTCGCCTATGCCGCTATCAAACAAAATGATTACGGCGCATGGACCCATGCGGTCAAAGCCTTGGCTGCACTAGGCGCAACGCCAGCACTTGATGCACTGCTGTTGGCCGCACCAGCAACTTGGCCAGCGCCGTTCCGGCGGCGAGCAGGGCGTTAGGCCGTTCGGCTTGATATATGGGCCCACGAGTCTTATCGTAAAAAACGATGATTGGACCTGCTGCGACTACTTCGGATTGCTGTGTATCGCCAACTCGGCGCGCAGCCAAATTGCCGAAGGCATGGCCCGCAAGATCTTCGGAGGTCGACTGGTGGTGCAGAGCGCCGGTAGTGAACCGAGCACAGCCAATCCGTTTGCGATCGAAGTGATGAGTGAAGTTGGCGTGGGCGTAACGTCGTTGCGTGGTGGCACGCTGGCGGATGTTAGGGTTCGATAGTTTCGGACTTTTAGCGTTGTGCAACCTGGTGCTGTCGGGCATCGTGCATCCGGTGAGCCACGCCGGTTGTGGCCGTGCATGTACATGATTCCTGCCATCGACACAGCGACGACGCATTGGGACGACGACACGTTTGACGACCAGTTGCCGGCGCACTTGCGTACCAAATCATCAGTGCATTTCACGCCGGTGGCGGTGGCGCAGTTTGCGGCCCGGTTGTTGGCGCCGATGCCAGGTACACGGGTGCTAGATGTGGGTTCGGGCGCCGGTAAGTTTTGTTTGGTGGCAGCGCAAGCGCTACCGGCGAGCACGTTTGTGGGTGTGGAGTATCGACAGCGATTGGTAGCGGTTGCCGCCGAGTTGGCTGCGCGCAACCGGTTGGCCAATGTAGAGTTTGTTCACGCTGATGCGTTTGATCTTGATTGGGCTGATTTTGACGCTTTTTATTTCTTTAATCCGTTTGGTGAGCAGCTGCATCATGGCTATTGGTTTCTTGATCTGACGATCGAGTTTTGCCCATCCAACTACGTAAAATGGGTCAGTGCAGTGCGTGAACGTTTGGGTCAAGCGCCGATTGGCACCCGCGTGGTCACCTATCATGGGTTTGGCGGGCCCGCGCCAATGGGCTACGACATGATCAGCGAACACACGTACGGTAGTGATCGGCTGGAGCTTTGGGTGAAAAATCGGCCAACGCATTCAATCTTGGTTGATGAATCAAGTGAAGAAACCGGCAATGCAAGATGAGCGAGCATGATCGCAAGCGTCAACGTCGCGCCTTGCCGATCAATTCGGATGCAGCGTTTGATCGTTTGGTGCCGCTAGAGTTAAGGCATTTGTCGGCAGTACATTGGACGCCAAGTGATGTAGCGATTCGGATTGCAGCGTTGTTGTCGCCGCAAGCCGACGAGTGCGTGCTTGATGTAGGTTCCGGCATCGGTAAGTTGTGCATCACCGGCGCGTTGTCGTCGCCGGGCACCTGGGTTGGGGTGGAACTCAGTGAATCGCTGGTGCTGGCAGCGCGCAAACTCGCAGGGCTCCTCGGTGTTGCCGATCGCGCCGAGTTCATTCACGGTGATGCGTTTGATCTTGATTGGACTGGGTTTGATGCATTGTATTTGTACAATCCGTTTGAAGTTTCGCTGACTGGTCCAGTGGCGCTTACCGACGGAGAAATAGGTTACCAAGTCAGTGCTGCGCGGATGGCACAACGGTTGGCTCAGCTGCGGCCAGGTACGCGGGTAATCACGCTTAATGGCTTTGGTGGGTTGATGCCGTCAACGTTTAGGTTATTGCACCGTGAGTTGTTACCTCGCATGCAATCGGAGCTGGCGATGTGGCGACAGGGTGAGCTGGGTGTTGCGACCCGGCAGCAGGTTTGATGGCGCGTGCGGATTCTTGATTAAGGCGTTAGTGAGCAGCTATTGATCAACAGTCCAGTTCGTGGGCAGCGTCCATTCACCACCGACGGGAGTAGTGGGCAAAGCGAATGCGCGAGCCTCTTCTTCGGTGGTGAGATAATGCCATTTTTTGTAGATGGCTTTACCTTCGGGTGAAAGCAAAAAATCGATGAAGGCTTGCGCAACTACAGGTTCTTTGACTGATGTGGCAATGGCGATGGGAATGTAGCCAATCCGTGGGACCTGATTTTTGGGCAAATAGATGGTGCGGATGTGCTCGGGATCCCAGTGTTCGAAAACTTCCCAACCCAGCACGGCGTCGACGGCGTCGAGGGCAACTAGCGTGGCTGTTTTTTCGCACGATTCAGCGTACGTCACGATGTTGGGTTGAACCTGCGCTGATAAGCCGGCGCGTTCAAGGACTTCGGCGGCGTAGAGCCCAACACAAACCGTGTCGGGGCGCGCGATGCCAACCCGCAGGCCAGGCTGCGCAAGATCGGCGAGGCTGGTAATTTTCTTGTCGCTTTTGGCGGGCACGTTGATTGCGGGGATGAGGTAAACGATACGTTTTTCCGTGGTTGGATCCACAAGGCCTGCGGCGTTAGCTTTAGCCATGTAGTCCGACGAGCCAGGGAAATATAGATCGCCACGGCCCGCGAGTTTCATATCGGCAAGCATCTTGCCGGAGCCGCCAAAGTGCAGCTCAATGGTGGCGCCGGTACGTTTTTCAAACGTTTGCGCGGCGAGTTCGGTTGGTGGTTTGGACGCAGTGCCGACGAAAACTTCGAGCTTTTTACCAGCGAATTTGCCGGTGGACGGAGCGGCCTTAGAGCAGGCGGCGACTAGCAACGATGTTGCAACGACAGCCAAAAATCGACGAGTACCGGGTAGCGACATCAACCTGACCGTACACGGAGATGCCGTGAATGTGAATCTAGTAAGGCCGTTCGCCGTTGAAGTTGCCGCCGGGGCCGTAGTTGCAAATGATCGAATCGCTGTAGCGCAGCGCTGGGCAGTTTGAGATGGCGCAGCCAACTTTAAGGGTTTTGCGCCAAACGATTTGGGTGTAGTGGCCACACACGCCATTGCAGGAGTTGGCTTCGACGTTGTAGTTGGGCCTTTCGGTCATCCAAAGATCGACGGCGGCCTTGGCACTGCTGGCACCGCCGTAGATATTTTCGCCGACGTACGTGGGATAGGTCGCGCTGCGACCAGGATTGTGGTCGATGAGTCCGATAGGGGCGTCAACATCGCGACACATGGCCGCCCAATTGGCTGCGATGACGGCGAGCGCCGGATCCCACGTCAGTTGCGGCAACGGCGGCGACGCATTTTCGGCGAGCCGGGCTTGGTTATGATACAGGGTCATGCCTGCGAGTTCGGGTGGTTCGCCGACGCCGCTGGCGGCATCAACGTTGGTCCGAGCGTCGGCAGCGCGGCCGTCTCCGGAGATCGCCGCATCAGTGCGGACCGCATCGCCGTTGACCACGGGGCCATCGCTGTTGCAGCCGAAGGTCGCGCTCGCTAGCAACGCACCGACCAAAAGTGTCCCGATCGCGGACGGCTGATACCCGCTGCGGAGTCGTATAGCCTGCGGATCGACCGGAATTGTCCGGCCGGCGGGCAGCTGATACCCAAACTCGGTTGAAATTGTCCTAATGCCGGACGCCTGACACCCCGATGTAATCATACGGATATGATGAGCCGGATGCAACGCGCCGTCAATTACTTACGTCAGTACTGGCACTTACCGCATGGGGCCGTAACGTGGCTTGACTTACGCTAGCAGCCGAGCCTATGAAGTGAACGAATTTTTTAGAGGCTCTAGCGCAACATATACGCAGCAAACATCCAACTGATTTTGGGAAGCCGGTTCGAACCCGGCACAGCCCCCGCTACTGTAACTAGGGACAACGTCGACACTCTGCTTCTGTACAATGTACATAGCAATGCAGCCACTGGAAGCTTCGGCAACTGGGAAGGCGTCGACCGAGAATGATCTAGGAGTCAGGACACCGGTCAGTTGGCAACCTCGGGTGGAGTCAGTGCGGTGGATCGCACG
>JAYWHS010000546.1:0-3507 GCA_043777635.1 Kofleriaceae bacterium
AACGAAAGTGCTGGTTCGAGAGTATTTAACGACGCTGCCAGATGAGAAGCTTATCGCCCAAGAGCTAGATAAAACGCGCAGAATGTTAGAACAACTGGCGTCTGGCACAAAAGCGAGATTGGTCTAGCGATGAGCACGATGAGCACGATGAGCACCACAGGCACGATGACTTCCGACGGCAAGCGGGCGCTTGCTAAAACGATTCGCACGCTGCGCACGCGGCTGATCGGCGATTTGGGCGAAGCGACGGAGCGGGCGTACCGATTGTCGGTGGTGGATGCGAAAAAAGCGCAGCTTGATGAAGCCGCGCGGGTCAAGCGCGGCCGGTTGGAAGGCTGGATCGACGAGCAAGTGCGAGCGTTGCCGCAGACGGGCACCAAGGCGAACGCTACTGCCAACCCAGCGGAGCGCAGCCGCAATGGAGCGAACCAGCGAACGCTGGAGAGCGCGTCCAGACTGCGCGACGATGTGGTGAAAGATGCAGCGGCCACGCTGCTGTTGCGGATTGTGTATTTGCGCTTGCTTGAAGCAAGCGGTTTGTCGGCGGTGAAGGTGGTGACCGGTGGCTGGGATAGCCGTGGCTATAAAGATTTTCGCGAAGCAGCACCGGAGCTGATTCGTGCCGACGAGACGGAAGGCTACGCGGCGCTGCTTGCGTTGATGTTCGACGAGCTAGCGCTGGATCTACCTGGGTTGTATGGCCCGGTGCGCATGACGTCGCTGGTGCCGGTACCTGCGGCCACACTGCGGGCGGTGGTTGATGCGCTCGACGACGAAGCGCTGGCGTCGGTGTGGACCGACGACACTACGCTGGGCTGGATCTACCAGTATTGGAACGACCCAGAGCGCGAAGCGCTTGATGCCAAACTCGCGGCCAGCAAGAAGCTGGAAAATCACGAGATCGCGTCGAAGACGCAAATGTTTACCGAGCGCTACATGGTGGAGTGGCTGCTGCACAATACGCTTGGCCAGATGTGGCTAGCGATGTGCCAGCGGCATGGCTGGGTGGCTCGCGTGCGGCAGCCGCTCGGTCAGCCAGGCGGCGCGAGTGATGCGGGTAGTAGCGCGGGTAGTGGCACGAGTGATAGAGAGCGTGATGGCGCGGGTACTAGCGCGGGTGATGGTGCCCAACATGGAGCGAACGAGCGAACGCTCGGAGCGGGGCCCACCCCGTGCCTGCTCGATCAACTCGATACGCGCCGCGCCGAGTGGCGCAAGCTGCGCGAGCTTGGGCCCAAACATGAAGCGAACGAGCGAACGCTCGGAGCGGGGCCCGATCATGGCGGTGTCGCACTTGATGCACTGATGCCGATTGAACCTGGACTTGAAAATCGCTGGAAATATTGGGTACCGCAGCCGATGCCGGACGATGCAGTGGCGCAAGCGCCGGCCAGTGTTCGCGAGTTGAAGCTGCTTGATCCAGCGTGCGGCTCGGGCCACTTTTTGGTGATCGCGTTTGAGTTGCTGTTTCATTTGTACCAAGAAGAAGCCGCGCTGCGTGGCCAGGCCGGACAACCGGGCTGGACCGATCGGGACATCGTCGAATCGATCCTTGAATACAATCTGCATGGCATCGATATCGACCCCAAAGCTGTGCAAATCGCTGCGGCGGCGCTGATGCTCAAGGCCCGGCAATTGTGTGCAACTGCGCAACCGCGCGTGATGAATCTAGTTGCTCCAGCGCTCAGCTTAGCCTCGCTTGCCGATGGTGACCCTGCCCTACGCGAGCTGCACGCTGCAGTGCAAACCGAGACTGGCATTCCGCCTGAACTCACCGCGCGCATCGTGAGCGGCCTGGCTGGCGCAGATCACTTGGGCACATTGTTGCGCGTCGATCGCGCTATCGACGAAGCGATTGAAAGCTACGGCGAACAACTATCAAAAGCGGTGCCGACCAAGGCTGATCAAGGCGGGCTGTTTACGGGTTTTGCGCCCGCGCGTCGCAAAGAGATCGACGCTGAGTACGCGAAAGCTGCAGTGCTCGATCGGCTGGAAGGCTTTTTGGCCCAGCACTCGGGCGGCGCTGACTTGGGTTTGCGTTTGCGCGGCGAACAGTTGGCCGCCGGCGTGCGGTTTGTGCGCATGGTGCGCGAAGGCCAGTACGATATCGTGGTCGGAAATCCGCCTTATCAAGGCACCGGCAAAATGGCCGACAAAGCCTACGTTGAAAAACAGTATCCGCGCGGCAAAGCCGATCTATATGCGGCGTTTCTTGAGCGTGGCTTGCAGTTGGCTAAGCCCGGCGGTGTGTCGGCGCTGCTGACGATGCGTAACTGGATGTTCATCAAGCAGTTCAGCGCGCTGCGCGAATGGCTGTTGGCGACGTATGATTTGCGGATGCTGGGTGATGTTGATCGCGGAGCGTTTGACGAGGTGCCCAACGAAGTACTTGCAGCGGTAATGAGCGTGTTCCGTTGCGCGTCACCGAGCAATACGCCTAGCGTAGCGATGCAGCCTACCCCACTCGACGACAAATCGTACGACCGCGAGCGGACCAAGCGCAAGCGCGCAGCGCTGCTGTGCCAGATTGGACGGTTTGAGTTTGGCGTTGTCGAATTGGCAGGAATCGAAGAACGGCCGTTGATTTACTGGTGGCCCAGAGCACTCGTTAGCCAGTATCAGACGGCGGTGAAACTAGGTTTCGTGTCGCCAGCACGAGAAGGCCTTGGCACACGCGATGACGTGCGCTTTCTGCGCTTTGCTTGGGAAGTCGCATATTGTGATGTCTCGCTTAAATGGATAGATCGCATGGAGCGCCGATGGGTTCCACTAACTAAAGGCGCCGCCGGACGCGTGTGGTTTGAACCCTTGTTGCATGTTTTGGAATGGGGGCGAGATGCTTTGACGTTACGAACTTGGATTGAGGAGTATCGAAAATCGAGTCCAGGCCAGTACATCAAGAATGAGGACTTTTACGGCCGCATCGGTGTGGCATTCACCACGATTGGAAGTGAGTTCTCGGCGCGCGTTCACCGTTTCCCCGGGGTTTTCGGAGAGAAGGGTTCTTCGGTTTTCCCACTAGATGTCGATGCGCTTCTTTGCTCGCTGAACAACTCCCAATCCAAGATGATCTTGGAGTCGCTTAACCCGTCAATCATGTTCAAGATTGGTGACTTGAACCGGCTTCCCGTTCTGAATGTCTCCAAGTCACATGAAATCGTACTAAACCTTGAGCGTGAATTTTCCAACAACGAACGACATCGTGAGCCGTCCATCGAATTTCGAACCGTTGGAACTTCAGCGTGGACACACGCACAAGCCTGGGCGCAACTCGCAGTCGATCGCCCCGACGGTGCGCCACTGCCACCATACGAACCTGTCTACGACGCTGAGCCGCCAACCGATCATCTCTCCTTCGCCATCGGCGTGGCACTCGGTCGCTTCGGCGCTGCCGGCGAAGGCATCCTCTCCGACGCTCCAGCCACCGCGTTGCCGCACGGCATTCTGTTTCTGTCGGACGCCTCCGACGACGATTCGCTCACGCACCCTGCTGCTGCGCCGATCCTC
>JAYWHS010000547.1:0-3503 GCA_043777635.1 Kofleriaceae bacterium
TTTGCATTCAAGTCCGGCACTGAGCTGGCATTGGTTATGTATTTCAGCCCACGATCACTGGCTAGCAAGCAGTACCTAATGAGCACCAACGCTCGTTACGAATTCCATGTGTCGAAAGCGGCGAGTAAGATCACCGCTCCAACCCTCGCTGAGAATTTTGTCTTTCGATTCGAAGCCGGCCCAGCCAACGCCGCCGGTGTGCAACCACTAACTTTGACCGTACTTAAAGATGGCGTAGTGGTTGGCACTCACAGCGGCAATTCCACTGATTTTGCCTCATCCAAAGCCAATACCATCACGACCAACACCGGCGCAGCCGGCGGTGTCAACCTGAAGTATTTTGTTGGGATGCGCGCTGACTCATTTCACTTCGATGTCACCCGTTTTTTCCAAGTTCGATCATTCCTTGCTAGCCGATTCTTCGGTGGTGCCGGCGGCAACGGCAACGCATCGGCCGGACTCGCGGCAAACTGCCGCGGTGACGCATTCCTTGCAAACCTCTCGGGTGGCGAGCCCGGGCCAGATTCCGACGGAATCAATTTGTGGAATCCCGCAAGCTGCGCGCCGGATTTTACCAAGAACTACAACGTGACGTCGATCGCGTTAAATGTGCCAATTGCGGACCTCGGCGGTACGGTTTTTGACACGTGGTCCACCATTAGCGTGAAGAATTAACGAGGTCATTTATGAAAAAACATTCGATTATCACCGATAGCTTGATCGCTGGCCTCGCTTGTGTCGGCTTGCTTTCATCATGTAAAGACGAAAATCCCAAGTTAGCCACTGACGCGCCGGTAACGGTCGACGGGCCACGCGCTGACGCACCGGTTGCCGTCACTTTCTCCCAAGTTGAGCAACTGGGACGACCAGCGATCAACGAAGCATTTCTTCTTACCGATGCCTTCAACGCTGGTTACAATGCCACCGCACCAAGTTTTGCTGGCGCGCCACCCGCTGCCGTGACCGCAATTGTTGCCGAAGCGAAAACCGTGATGAAAGCTCTCTACCTCGGAGTTTGCTTACTCGACGGTGCGGCTGGCCTTACGCCCGCTACCGGGCTCAAACCAGCTGGCATTGAATGCCATGCCGTAGGCGCTGCGATTTGGACTGAAAACACTCTCGCTGGCGTCACGCTGACCCCAGCCTCGGTGGCGGCATCACAAGCCTACGCTGATAAAGTGTTTGGCCAGTTCATCCCTGATGTGCTGCGCATCGACACCTCTGTACCAAGTGGATATCTAACGCTGTGCGGCGATGCAAATTCGACCCCACTGTTGTGCGGTGGCCGTCTGCTCAACGAAGATGTTGTCGACATTACCTACAACTACTTGCTTGCGGGCGCCGCAATCAATAAAGCCGCACCGGCGCAGTTCCGCGCGCTGGTCAGCGATGGTGTCAACTTCTCGGTCGACGACACCAAGAACTCCGGCAACTTGATCTTGCCCGACCCGACCAACCGAAACCAGCACCACCCAGATATCTCGGCCGCGTTTCCATACTCGGCTGCGCCGTTCTGATACTGTTCTAAAACTGTTTTGGCCGATTAATGGCCGATCTATGATGGTTCATAGGTCGGCCATTGTTACATCTTAACGAAATGAACAGAGATATCGTGAAGACATTTGCAACAACACTTTTGTGTGTGGCTACAGCTTGTGGCAGCGCTACTAAACCAGCAACCAAGACCACCAACCCAACCAATGCGGCCACCGGCGCGGCGGCAGGTACCACCGGTACACCTGTTGCCGAACCGGAGCTTTATGATCGACTCGGCGGTCAACGCGCCGTCGTTGCCGTAGTTGATGATTTTGTCGGTCGGCTGGCCGCCGACACGCGGATCAATTTGCGGTTCGCGAATTCCGACATCCCCAAACTCAAGTCATTGCTCGTCGAGTTTGTTTGTTTGGCTTCTGGCGGCCCGTGCAAATACACCGGCGTCGATATGGAGACATCCCACGCGGGCATGGAACTGGTCGACGAAGAGTTCGGCGCGCTGGTCGAAGATCTTGTCGCGACCTTAGACAAGTTCAAAGTTCCCGAAAAGGAAAAGTCTGAGCTCTTAGGTGCCCTTGGTTCACTCAAGCCAAGTATCGTGACGCCCAAAGATCGATTGAAGCCAGTTAGTGAAGCGCAGCTTGCAAAAGCCAAGGCTGTGGTTCCCAAGATCACCGATAAAGCGACTAAAGAATTACTGCAAGCGGCGATCGTTGCGGCTTCGCGCGGTCAGCGCAACTACGCCGACCAATTGTTTAGCCGGGTCGAGCTAACTGCGGGCGCGCTGGTTGCCGCTGCGGCTTCGACGTTTCGGGAAGGTGCACCACCACGCATCACCACCGCAGTTACCCAGATGCCCAAGGACGCGGCGAAACAACCACGGCTCGTCGGTAGTTCAGACGAAGACAATCCTAGTGATAAGCAACTCGGCGGTTCGCTGTCGGGCACGCTCACCGTCGCCGGTAAACCACTCGAAGGCGTTGGGCTGGTCACGCTTTACCCACTCAAGGGCAAGGCAACCAAGCGTACGCCGAAGATTCGAATTGTTGAGCAACGGAATAAAGAATTCCTACCTCGCCTGCTCGCGATACCACCAGGCTCAACGGTTGCCTTTCCAAACTACGATCTGGTGTACCACAACGTGTTTTCACTCTCGTCGGTTCAACCTTTTGACATTGGCCTCTACAAAGATGGCCAGTCGCGATCGATGAAGTTCGACAAACCAGGGCTTATCCGCCTTGGCTGCAACGTGCACGCAAAAATGGCCGCGTTTGTTTTTGTGGTTGATGCGCCGGCATACGTGCCGGTCGACGGCGCTAAAGAATTCCAATTTAGCAGCCTCGCCCCAGGAAAATACAAGGCTAAGATCTGGAGCGAAAAAACCGCTGAACCAGCAGAGTTTCAAGTTGAAATCAAGCCGGGTGCGAACACCCAGACCTTCGATTTGAAGGATGATGCCGAACGCGGTCCAAGCCAGGACAAGTTTGGAACGACACGCCAGCCTATAGCCAAAAAGTAGGGACCCATGAAACGACGAATCACAGCTATGCATTTTAGTTCTATCGTGTTGCTAGGTGCGGTCGCGAGCTATTCTGGTCTCGCCCACGCCGATGAAGCAGCCGACCAAAATCTGCGCGGTCAAACTGCGCTCAAGGCCGGCCGCATTTTGGAAGCATGCCAAGCCTTTGAGGCCAGCGTTAAGCTCAAGCCTCAAGCAGAAACCAAACTCAATTTAGCGGCTTGCTTCGAGCAAGAGGGCAAGTTGTTGTCAGCCGCCACCTTGTACAAAGACCTTGCCGACAGCGATTCCAACACAGCGAGGCGCAAGTCATCAGCGGCCAAGGCAATTGCACTCGATGCTCGCGTGCCCAAACTGCGATTTGCGATTAGCCCGAAGCCAGAGGGCATTGTAATCAAAGTTAATGGTGTCACTGTACCGTCGGAAGGTGACGTAAAAATCGACCTGGGCACGCATGAAGTCGTTGCCACCGCGCCTGGTTTCGAGGGCC
>JAYWHS010000548.1:0-3500 GCA_043777635.1 Kofleriaceae bacterium
TCGGAATCGACCCCGTACAGTGTTTTTTGCAAGTCGCGCTGGGCTTGCGCACCAGTCGACACCAAGTACAGGCCAGCCCCGGCGGGGCGGAGCAAAGCAGCGAGTTCGTCGGTTGGGGTCATAAAAATCTCAAGCTCACAATTGTCCGCACCATAGCTGAGCGAGGCCACAACGCTATGGCCAGCGCCAGCGCAGCCAAGCGCGAGGCTTGAAACGACCTACTGACGCAGTGGTTCGTAGCTACCGGTGACGACGGTTTCGGCAATAACCGGGACCGCCAGTTCAGCGATAAGCTTGAGCGAGCCGGCTGCCAAATCTGCGTCGGTTGGGTAGCCCCACATTTGCACATAGGTCGAAGCTTGCACTGGGATCTCGATCACCATGAACAAGCCATTGCCCGATGCTGATGGTTGCAGCTTGTTGCGCGATGGCGTTTTGAGCGTTGGCGAAAAATAGTAGGTCGGAGCATCGGGCAAGCGAGTTGTGGTGCCTTTGGTTGAGCTAACCGTCGCGATGAAGTTGGAAATTTCGCGGCCTTTACAATCGCGCAATGCGCCGGCGATCACGCCAAGCCCCGGCGTCCGTGTCACGCCGATCAACGCAGGCAGCGCATTAGCCGTACCGGAAGAAACGATCGCGATCGTCGCCGGTGCCGTGTGCACGGCCAAATCATCTTTGAGCACTTGGTTGACCAACAGCGTATCGATGCTTCCATCGGCTTTCATCTTGAAGCCAAAACGTTTGGTGCCGGTTGGCACATCAATCATCAGCTTGCCGGTTGCGTCCGACACCGCCGTCGTTGCGACGGAATTGGGGTCGGTAGTGAAAATCGAAATCGTTGCAGCAGCGACCACCGAGCCAGTTTGAAAATCTTCAACATTGGTCATCAACTGCGAAGGAATCGTGGTGGCGGTGTCAGCGGTTGGCGTGTTGAGACACGACAAATCCGCTGGGCCGTCTTCGACCCATTTATTTTCCGACATCTCAATATTGGCTTTGAGCGACTTGGTCGGCGGGGCAAAGCCCAGCACTTCGACAGCAGCATCCGGCTTCGGATCATCCCCGCCGCATCCCACACTTACCACCAACGAGGCCACGACTACGCCGAAAATTTGGGAACTCATCAACCGCATAATGCTCCTTAAACTCAAACCAACAATAAGGCCCGAGTTGTACCGATAGCGGCGGCTTGGCGCAACAACTTCCGATGCTCGCAATCACCTGATTCTGGCTGGCGGCGCAGCGAGCAGAGTTGCCGGAACTGTCACTAGCTGTGGTGAAAAACTACCGACCGATGGGTCAAGTCGCCAACATATCGGTGGCGTGGCTACGGTCTCGGCACTCACACACAGCAGCTCGCTAGATGCGTCGATCGCAAAGATCTCAAAACCAACATGTACGGTATGAATCCTACGACCACCTTCACGAATCGGCAGACAGCTGAGCATCGAGCTAGTGGCGTGGCACGCCGCGTTGCCCCACCAAATCACCCTGCTCCACGAGGTTGGCACCTCGACGTCGAAACCGGCGTCAGTGCCATTGGTGCAGCGCCAATTGCCACCACGACCGAGTGGCACCGTCGGCAATGATAGATCAGCGAGGCGTTCAAGCACGCTGGCATCCTCGCGTTTGGGCACCGGCGGAGCGCAAGCGTACGCGCCGTTGTCGATGGGGCGCTTTTCATACTGCGCGAACTCCTGGGTCGCACGCGGCGACAACACCAGCGGTGATTGCTTTGGAATGTCGTCACGGTTGACGCGAACTGCCGTCACGGCGTGTTGGCAAGCATCGCCGCGACATAGGTAGGGCCCATTGACCGTCACGAATCTATCGCCAAAGTAGCGGGCACTGCTCACACTCCGCTTCGCGCGCGCAGCGTCAGCAGTCGCGACCGCGAGGTTGGACGTGCCATCGGCGCCTCGCAAGGTTGTTGCATCGATGGTTATCGGCGCAGCGCCATCCGGCGTCAAACACGTCACGCTACCGAGCGGATCACTAAAACATAGCCGTTGGTTCGAAGCTGCAATGATACCGGTATATTTTTCTAGCTGCGTTGTCGACGGCAAATTCACGGTGACGGCGGCCGAACTTGGCAAATCAATTTCGCTACAGGTCACCCGAAAATCACGGCGCGATAATGCACACAAGCGGGTCGCCCAGACGAAGACCGGCGCGGTATTGCGATTGCTCCAGTCTGGTAACCTGGCCACGCTATGCGGCGTGGTGGTGGCCGTGGCACAAAATGCATCGTCAGGGTCGACCACGCACATCGCTGACTCGGAGCCAACCAGTCGACGACGCCCGCCCAAGTCCGGCAATTCTGCAACCAACCCAAACGCTACCGTCCCCTCGGTGGTTGGCCAAGCCTTTTCAATCAATGCGCGTTTGGCTGCATCAGACATCACAATAGGCCGGGCCCGAGGTTCCGGCGGACAACGCTCAACTTGATTCGGGCCATTTATACATGTCGTTGTCCGACGCGGCATTTTTGGCGGCGTCCGCATGATATCCAACGCTTTGCGCCATTTCGCGCACATGCCGTTGCCTTCGCACCACAAACAGCCACGACCATTTTGCATTGGACACTGATCAAGCGCCCAACGACTTGCCGTCGTCACCAAACTGCGACGCAATGGACCGGCTTCGGGGAGCACTGCTGATGAAAACATCGATACTGCCGAGCTGGCCGGTGCAGCGGTGTTCACAGATACACACGTTGTGATCGTACACACTACACCGCGCACCGAATCCAAGATCCATTCGCCACGCGGTACCCGCACCTCGGCGACGCGCTGGTTCGACGGCGCAAAGCTATTGATACTACGGCACATCACACTCCACACCGACTCGACGCAGAGCAGCTGGTCGGCGACGCGCAGTTTGAGTGGGCCACGCAGCTGTAGCGCTGGATTGGCAGCAAAAACTACGGTGCGCGCGCGGGATACCACGTCAACACAAACCGCAAGGCCTGAGGCATACAACCCGCAAACATTGTTTTGGGCAGTGGCGAGATCGACTAGCTCACCGGTTTCGACGCGCGCAACTTCCACCACCAGCGACGACCAGCCTGTTGCGGCTATTGCCGATGAAGGCGGCGACGCAAGTGACACCGCCGCTCCGACGCTGCGCACAGGACCGCGTTGCTCCGCTAACGCCACGGCCGTGGTTGGCCTGGTCGGCGGCGTGGACGCAGTGCGACTTGACTGCTTCGCGCACGCAGCGGCCGTCAGCACGGCGATGATCGCGACTACTCGATTCATGTTCGGCATAACGAGCCGCACTATATCGCACCGTCAGCAATGGCGTTGCGTTTTGCAACACAAGGTCGCGGCTTTCCGTCGCCGCCGCCGCTTGCATCCGCCTGGGAGCCGCGAGTAGAACTGCGGCAAGGAGATTTATGGGCAACGATATTCGCCGTATACGTGAAATTCTTGGTGACCAGGCTGGCTTGCTCGACCACACCAGCAAGACCATTGCAGCTTCGTCGTTGCATTTGCCTG
>JAYWHS010000549.1:0-12287 GCA_043777635.1 Kofleriaceae bacterium
GCCAACGGCGATCATTTTGTAGATCAGCGCCGAATCTTTGGCTGCGAGATCTTGAGCCACCTCGCCTAACCCATAGGCTTCCAAACCGGCATCCAAGGCTGCGGAGGCTTGGCGCTCTTGTTGATAGATCAAGTAGCCCAGCACACCGGCGATGATCGCGGAAATCACCACGACGACGATGATGTATCGCAGCTGCAATTTCTTATCGATTAGAAAATTCGACAGCTTACGTTTATGCTTGGTTGCAGGTCGTGCGCCGTGAGGACTGCCACCACTTGTCACGATCGCTGATGGTAATGATTGTTCGTTACTCAAGGCTTTTCTCCTTTTTCGTAACCATCGCGCGCAGCTCTTCAATCTTGGCGACCAGCTCGGGGGCCAGTGGCGTGGTCTGATGCGCAGCGTCTGCTGCTGCAAGGAAAACCTGTAACGCCGCGATATCGCCTTGTTGCAATGTCACCATGCCGGCATGACCAGCTTTAAAGTGCTCGTAAAAATCGATCAATTGGTCGCCTTTGCGCAGATTCCACACCTTATCGAATCGGCCATCGCGCATTTTGTTTAGGTACAAACTGACTTTGAACAATGGGCCTGCGACCTTGTGAGTCATTTTGATACCGTAGAAAGCCAAGCCGATAATCAACACCACGCTGGTCAACACCATGACAATACGAATCTTGCTTTCGCCGCGTTGTAGATCATTGATTGCACCGGCTTGACGCAGCTCACATTTCCAATGATCGGTGACCTGATCGGCGAAATTGGCTGGCAACGTCATGTTCATGGTGATGGAAGATTCGTCAATCATCACCCGCGTGCGTTTGACTGGCGGTTCGCCGTCGTCTTTGCCCTCGCCCGAACCGGCAATAAGCGCTGGCGTAATCGCCGAACCCGAACCTGCCATGACCGGCACCGACGGCTCGGGTGCCATAGGCGGCATAGCTTGATCTTCGATTTCAGTGATGGGTGCTTGGACGGCAACCGGCTCAGGTACCTTTGGGCAAGCTTCACCACGAATCCGCGTGATTCCTACCGCCGTGGTTTCTTGGGCAACTGACTGCACCCAAAAACCCAAGCCCGCCAATAACACGGCACACAAGGCCACCATCACCAACGTAAATTTCAGTTGGTATTCTTTGTTGATCAGTAAGTTCTTCCAGCTGCGCTGATAGCCGCGAGCTGCGGTTTTGCCGTTGCTCATTGGCCCGCCTTGGTCTTTATAGTTGGCAAGACCTTCTTGGTAACTAAGTCTTCCACAACAGCGTCGACGCAATCTTTTTTGGCGTCGGCGACATCAGCAGGATCGGTACTCGCCTCAACGGTAGCTGAACCATTAAGGAAGCCGAACATGCTTTTTTCTGGGAGAGTGGCAATCAACATACTTACTTTACACGACACGATGGTCGATGAGCCTTTTTCTTTGGTGGTCATCTCAATCAACGTGCCGTCCAAATAAAATCCTTGCACACTTTTCTGTTCAAGTTGGGCTTTGGTAGGAGATTTTCCACCTGGCCAGGTTGTCGCCATGTCTTTGGCTACCCGCGCCACGGTTTTTTGGCAGGTCTTGCGCATCACCGCAGGGAAATCCACGGTGTCCTTAATCTTGCTGGCCATCGGGGCGAGTTCCAAATAAATCGCGCCAGCGGCAACCGCCGGTTCACTGGTACCGGCGCCGCCTTTGAGCGTTGTTAACGCTTTGTCAGCTTGCTTGCGCACAAATTCGTTTTCGTCTTTTTGCGCTTTGGTCAACGCGCTAATCACCGCCGTCCGCTGCGCCGCTTTCACTTTGTCAGTGACCAAAATGCCCAAGCCAACCGCCACGGTGGCACGAATATTTTTATCAGTATCCTTCGCCAGTGCGGTCATGAACGGTGAAATTGCACGGGCGTCACCAATTTTGGTTAGCGACAACGCCGCCGACAACCGCACCTTTGCGGAGCCATCAGATAATTGCCCAATCAAGGTGTCCACGTTGTCGGCGTGGGCGGCGCGCGGCGTAATCACGCCCAGCATAATGAATAGTCCGACGACGATCGCCCACGCGCCACCGCCCGCAGCGTGACGGCGCAGCAACAAGTTGTGACGGGGTAAGCGGGCTTGGCTCATCGTTACATCGACGTAGCAACAGCTACGTTGTTCAATACGTTACTTAAGATCACCCCACAGCCGCAATGTAGGCACGCGCCAGGTCGACATAATGCTGCGAACTAAAGGCGATCCACTGAGTCTCCTGCTGAGAAATTTCCCGTTTCACTTTCGCTGGTGACCCAACCACCATCGAACCAGGTGGGATAATGGTCCCCGGTGTAACCAAGGCACCGGCACCGATCAAACTACCGCGACCAATCCGACAACCATCCAACAACACCGAGCCCATCCCGATGAGGCAATCATCCTCAACTACACACGCATGAATGATTGCACCGTGGCCGACGGTCACGCGGGAGCCAATCTCGGTACCAAAACGCCCTGCGGTAACGTGAATGACGGCATTGTCTTGGATCGAGGTGTGTGTGCCGATGCGAATCGGCATAACGTCACCGCGCACGGTTGCGGAATACCAAATGGACGAGGCCTGCCCAATCGCCACGTCGCCAATCACAGCGGCGTTTTCAGCAACAAAAACATCGTCACCCAACTGCGGGGTGTGGCCTCGAAAAGGTCGGATAATGGACATAGCGCAACCATCTTCCGAACCCACATCAAAAATCAATAGCCAACGAATACAATACGTTATAAATATCCTACATGTAGACAAACGTAGACACTTTGACTTCATCGTTGGCTGTGCAATCATTTTTTTGTGAAACCCCGCGAATCGATTCCAGGCCTGTCCTCCATTTTGAATCACGACAGTGGACCGGTGCGGCCAGTCCCAGTGACACGCATCGCTGACGTGCGCTCGGACAAGCGCATCCACAATCGCTTCGACAAAGCTCAGTTGGTGCAGGTTTGCAGTGACTTGTATGGCGACTGCTACGCCATCGTCCGCAATATTTCGTCGGGCGGCATGCTGCTTGAAATGGAATACGCACCACCGATGGCCAGCGTGGTCACGGTGCATTTCCTGTCGCCGTTACGCGATGACGACAACGACGCGGTCGACGCCGAAATCATCGTTCGAGCGGAGATTAAGCATCATCACTACTTAAATGTTTCAGAAGCCGGCGAAGCGGTAAAAGTTCGTGCCGTTGGTGTCCGATTTATTGAGTTTGTCGAAGGCCCCGATGCCTTGGGCGCCTCGATTCATTGAGTGGCCAGCGTCGCATGCCAAAGCTCGATTTCAACGGACGCTGTCGCAATAAGCCCGAGACGCAGCGCGTTCCTATCACATGATCCCTCACTCTGGTCTTTCATCCGCGCCCTTGCGTGTCCGTCTCAGATTCGCTACCAAGTGGTCCATGCGCACGTTGCCCTTGGCTTTTAGCTTCGTTGCCTTGGTGCTAACCAGCGCAGTTCCTTTTGCAGCCGCGCAAGATGATCCGCCGACGACAGCCAACGCCGCGAGCGCGGACAAGAAGCCCGACAAGAAGCCCGACAAGAAGTCTGACAAAGACTCGGATTCGCCAAAGTCCGAACCACGGGCCAAAGCGGTGACCAAAGTTACGCGGGAAACAGTCGCCGCCGATCCGGCTGTGGCCAGTGCGCTGCTTGCAATCGCAGCCGCCGAGGGTGGCGCAACCAGAATCAAACTCGGCAACACGGTGATCAAGCAGTCAGCTGGCAACTTCGCCGATGGCGACGACGCGGCGGCACGGGTTGCATCAATCGAAGCATTCTTGACTCGCGACCGTGCATCAACCGAGTCCGAGCGTCGGGATGTGCTGCGGGAGATCAAGGCATCGGTGCCCGATAAGTCGGGTAAATTCACCAATCCCGGCCGTGAATCCTCCGACAAAGTCAAAGCTAACGATGACCTCGACTGGCTCGAAGAATTGGGCGGCCTCAACGAAATGCCGGGCGTTGGCGATGTCATGGCGGATATCGTGGCGATGCGCGCGTTGGCGGCCAGCCAAACCGACTATGCGGCCGATGTACTATTCAATGCAGCGTTTGCCGACGCTACAATGATGTATCGCGACGAGTGCGGACGCTTCTTGCGCAAAATGCAACCGGCCTCGCTACCTGCACTAACCCGGCAGTCACAAGGCGACGGCGACCGACGGCGTTATGCCACCTATCAACTCGAACGCCTCGATCGCCAAGAGCCAGGTAAAGCGATCAACGCGGCGCTCGGCGACGAAGCAATTCTGATCGCCGTGCTTGATGCGTTTCGCATGACCTACCACCGCGAAGCAGTGCATGCGGTATTTGGCCAGCTTAATGCCGACTCACCGCGCGTCCGCGCGACGGCGCGCAAGGCCTGGATGGCGTACGTGACCGGACCTGCGCCAGCACCGGCCCCGAGAAAACGGCTGCAGTTGCCCGGTGGCAAATTGGCAAAAAAAGAAACTCCACTGTGGCTGACGTTTCGCGAGCTTGCTGAAAACGAACTACGAGTGGCATCGGACGAATTATTGGGCGAACCACTCGATGAAAAAACCAAAGTTGACCTCGAAGCTTTGTCGAAAAAGATCTTTGCGCACCACGACCAGCAGCGTAGTCAAAAGCAGCGCGGCCAATGGGGATCGGCGCGCTCTCTCGCTGAAAAAGGCGATCTGGACGCGGCGGTAGCTGCACTCGGTCGGGTATTGGCTAATGATCCGGATCATCCCGATAGCGCGGCAATGGCCAAAATCTACCTCGAACATGCCAAGGCACATGAAGCAAAAAAAGACTGGGCGATTGCTGCCAGTTCGTACAGTGCAGCGGCTGGGCTCGATACCAAATCGGCAGAAGCGAAAACCGTGATGGCAGCGCATTATTATGCGCTCGGCAAAGCCCAAGAAGCCGAAGGCAAAGATGGCGGCCCAGCCTTTCGCCGCGCCATGGAAATGCGGCCTGAATCTGCGCCGGCCAAAAAAGCTGCGGCCGCCGCCGCTCCGGCTCGCGCTCGTACCTGGATGCTTTACGCTGCCGCTGCCGCTGGCGGACTTTCGTTAGTACTCGCCACAATCGGCTTTCGTCGACGACAAACCCAATGAATCAAGCAAGCACAACACCAGGGCGACTGATCGTACTCGAAGGCCTCGATGGGGCGGGCACGACATCACAGGCCAAGCGGCTATGCCAAGCGCTATCGGACCGTGGCATGGCCAACCATTTGACGCGGCAACCGAGTGATGGCCCGATAGGCAAACTGTTACGACAAATGCTAACGGGCGGACACCGGATGCCGGACACCAGTGCGCCCAACCAAGGCGTGTTCGGTTTATTGTTTGCCGCCGATCGCATGGATCACATCCAACGCGAAGTCGAGCCAGCCCTAGCAGCCGGCCACATCGTGGTATCCGACCGTTGGTATCATTCATCGTTCGCATATCAAGGAACCGATGCCGATGCGACGTGGATTAGTATTTTGAATCAGCGCGCGCGCGTGCCTGACCTGACCCTATTTTTGCGCGTGGCCCCCGAAGTTGCAGCCCACCGCCGTATGTTGGCGGGTCGGGTCCAAGAACTTTTTGAAGATTTGCCGATGCAGCAACGCGTCGCGGCTGGCTACGAGCGGGTTAATGCGCACCTAAGTCCAACCCAACGCATCGAGATTCTCGACGGCGAACAAAGCATCGAGTCGGTGTGGCAAACGATCTGGCAACGCACCACTGAGCTGCTACAGTTGCAGCCATGAGTTTGCCTGCCGCTACGCCGACTGCCACGGCACGCACCTTGTCACCGTTGCTTTTCACTGGGCTAGCGCTGGCTGCGGCTTGTGGTGATAATGCTACGCCGATCGCGGCCGACATCAACTTCGGCGTAATGGGCGCCTTACATGGCGCTGCAGGCAAAGGAAGTTTTCGTTTTGGCGCGGCCAGCGCAGCGACGCAAATTGAAGATCTAAACCCAAACGTTGATTGGTATCTTTGGACCAAACCAATCGCCGAGGGTGGTCTTGGCAAAAGCCAATTTATTGCCGATGCCGTGCAGGGCTACACGCGGGCTACGGCCGACACGGCACTTGTCAAAGAGCTAGCACTCGACAGCTATCGATTTTCGATTGAATGGGCCCGCATCGAACCGCAGCGTCATCAAATCGACGAAGTTGCGATCGCGCACTACCGCGCCCAGCTCATGCAGCTTCGCGCCCTGGGCATTCGCCCCATGGTCACCCTGCACCACTTTTCTAATCCGATTTGGGTCGCCGACCCACGGGAGCCGGATTGCACTGCGGCCGGCACCCTACCCAGCGATCAAAACCTTTGTGGCCTAGGCCATCCAACCGGTGGCGCCATGGTGGTGCAAGCGATGGCCGACCACGCCAAACTCATGGCCGAGCGGTTCGGCGACTTGGTGGATGAATGGGGCACGCTCAACGAGCCGGTTAATTATTTGCTCGCCGCCTACGGTGTCGGCAGTTTTCCGCCTGGCCGCTTCACGATTAGCCAATTGCAGTCAAAGTTTCTACCCGTTGTGCGCGACTTCATCGCAGCGCAAGCCGCGATGTACAAGGCCGTCAAAGCAGCCGATACCATCGATGCCGATGGTGATGGTGAACCTGCATCGGTAGGCTTCACGTTGTCGGTCGCTGATTGGCAAGCCGCGCGCAGCAACGCGCCGAGCACTGATCCCGAAGATGTCGGAGCTCGTGATCGGTTGATCTACGTGTTTCATTATTTGTTCGTGGACTCGATTCGCAACGGCACGTTCGATAGCAACCTCGATGGTATCGTGGATGAACAACACCCGGAATGGACCGGCACAATGGATTGGCTGGGGTTGCAATATTACTTCCGCGCTGGCGTCACCGGCAAATCGCAATTGGTTCCACTCATTGATCTAACGCCCTGCTTCGGCACATTTGATTTCGGCGCATGTTTACCGCCAGCAGACCCAAGTTTTTGCGTGCCCACCATGGGCTACGAAGCCTGGGCTGACGGCATCGGCGATATCTTGGAGGCATTTAACGCGCGCTACCCAGCGCTGCCGATGTTGGTCAGCGAAGGCGGTATCGCAACCAACAACGGTGCTCGGCGCGCTGCCAATATTGTCCGCACCCTCGAAGCCATCGCGCGGGCACAAAAAGCCGGTGCCGATGTGCGTGGTTATTACTATTGGAGCCTCACCGACAACTTCGAGTGGGCCGAAGGCTTTGCACCCAAATTCGGGCTGTATGCCGTTGACCCGACAACCTATGCGCGCACTGCCACCGAGGGTGCCACCGTGTTGCGCGACATCGCGAAGGCACGGGTAGTGTCGGCGCAACAACGTACGATGTATGGCGGCACCGGGCCGCTGCCTGCCGAGCCGGGAAGTACGGTTGCACCCGGCGACATTTGTACCAACGACGAATAACCGCTGGGCTGTGCCCGGTACGAAACTAGAATTCGTACAAATAAAAGTACGAGCGGATTTGGCCGTTGGCGAGCGGCTGTTTAATTTTGGCACGACCAAAAATCGATTCAAATTCCGGGCTGCCAACCAAAAAGCCGGCTCGCCAGCCACGAAATTTTGACAATGTGTCGGCCATCATGCCGTACAACAGCCGCAAATCGCCCGGGTCCAGCCGCTCGCCGTACGGTGGGTTAACTACAATCAAGCCACGTTCAATGGTGCGCCCGCGTTCGGCCGCGATGGCCTCGACCAGTGCAGGAGTTAAATCGGCGAAGTCGGCGCGTTGCAATACAATGTCTTGCTCGACTTCTGCCGCCCGCGCATTGTCGCTGGCCATCCGCAACACGTTGAGATCAACATCGCAACCAATCGCCAACGGCGATGCATCTGCAAACAGCGGCGGCGGCGCCTGACCATCGTTAGCGTCGAGCCCCGCAAGGCCCAGCAGCCCTGGCCGAGCGATACCCCGCGCCATCGCAATCGCTTCAATGGGAATCGTACCGGAGCCGCACATCGGATCGAGCAAAGTGTCGTGCCGAGGGTCAAATCGGCACAACATGAGCAACACGGCCGCTAAGTGTTCACGCAGTGGCGCTTCGCCTTGTTGATGGCGCCAGCCCCGTTGGGTTAACGAGCCACCACCGAGGTCGCGAGACAAAACTATTTGCCCGCTGTCATCTTGCCGCACAACCCAACGAGTTGAAGCGCCATGGGGATCGAGTTCAAGATGAATGCGCCGCTTCGCTGCGCCTTCAATCATGGCATTTTTGACGGTGCCAATGATCTGGCGATCGCCGGCGGGAAAGTCGACTAGGCGCTTGGGCTCAATTGAAATGGTATCGCCGTCGCGAAATATCGGTCGCCGATCTTGGGCGACATCGGCGAGCAAGTCTGAATACAAATCATCCAGCCGCCGAGCATCGCTGCGATAACAATCCCAAAGTACGCGGGTTGCGGTGCGCAAATACCGCACGGCGACTTGCGCAAGTGGCATCGAGAACGGATAGACCAACTGCCCTGCACCTTCTTTGCGCGGCGGAGGTGGCCGGCCAATGTGGGCACGAGTCGCCACGCGAATGCACTCGGCCGCCATCACAGTTGCAGTTTGGGCCGAGCCGATAATGCGCAGTTCGTCGATGATCACGGCGCTATCCTAACACCGCTACCGTTCAACGTCGCCAGTAGCCCGGCATCGGCGAAGAACCGTTTGTGTAAATACCATCCGCGAGCCGACGTGCCGCGTGGTCCTTTGGGACGCTGATGCAGATCGCGTGCGGCCAACCCGGCAATAAACCGGTCGCATTCGAGAAAATACCACGACAGAATGGTTGCATCGGCATCTTCGAGCGACGCACGGACCAACCACAACACTCTTGCCAGTTTGGCCATGGGTCGACCAGCGGCCATACAAATCGCAGGATCTTCGGCGATCCGCCACCAGCCTTGGCCATCGCGCTGCACCGGCACCGTCTTGATTTCCACATCACCGCGCCAATCGGGTTCATCATCACCACGATCGATGACACCCAGCAAGCGCGCTGCACGTTGGCCCCACGCACCTTTATCGGTGCCGCGCGGGCCTAGCCGTACGCCAACAAGTGCATCGGCTGCCTCAAGTAGCTGCTCCACCGTGGCCGGTTCAACCACAGGCGGCTGAGCTGTGCGGGTTGGCGGCAGCGGACGCGGAAAATGCGCCGACGCACAATACCCGCCCCGCGCTGGGCGATGATGAACCAAATACCCGGCCAGCATGTGCGGCATGGGCTGCACAGCGGTGCCGATCCACACCTCACTGCCAGCTTCGATGATCGCACCCCACTGCCAAAGTGCCGCGCGCAGTTCAGCCACTGGTGCGGTCGCTGGCAATCCTTGAAGTGCAGCGCTGCGGTGTGGAACCCGGACGGCCAACAGCGCTAGCTCGGGCCGGGCCAATAAATTGAGCAAGCCAGCGAAGTCAGATTCAAACATCGACGCCAACGCATTGGCGGCCTCAGTCCGAGTCAACTCTGACGCCGCTCTGTTGTCATTGATTTTTGCCACCCGCAACGCGCGCCGGTACAACCCGCGAGTATCGTTGCTGGCCAACAATGCAACAACGATGCGTGCCGCATTCACCGTTGGATTTCCACCCGACAGTCATATGGGCTAGCGAGTTTTACCGCTGCCCCACGACCACGCCTTATACAATGCACCTCGCAGCAACGCACGCCACCGCAGGCGGCGGCGGTCCAAGCGATGTGTTGAGCGACGAGCGTCGAATAATTCACCGTGCGTGCATAACACCTCGACGAATTCACAGTCAAAGCTGTGGTAGCGTCGAAGCGATCTATGCGACCGGCTAGCCAACCAGGTCGCCTCCACGCGATGGCAACGCTCTTGTTGTTATACGCCTTTGGCATTTTGCTTAGCGCGTGCATCCCGCAAGTGCCGACGCCCGATACCCACGATAGCCACGTTGCTCAAGCGCAAACCGAACGTGCAATCGCGATCTTACCGGGGGTCCGCCACGCCGCCGTCACAGCGACCGCCGCAGTAGTGACGATCGATGCAACGGCAAATAGTACCGCCATCACGGCTGACGTTGCAAAAGTCACGGGGCTACCGCCACACGCTATTGTAGTGCACCGCGAGCCCACCACAACGGTGTTGTTGCACATGGGCCCATGGATCCTCGCTGCAAAATCCCGGTGGCCGTTGGTAGGCAGCGCAGTTGCAATCCTTGGATTATTCGCAAGTGCGGCTGGCTACCTGGCGTGGCGTGTGCGACCTCGGCCACAGCGCTAGAACCTCGAATCCAAGGTTCGATCATGGTTTTGGCGTGCTCGCGTCGGTTCGTTGCAGCCCAGCCAATGTTGGGTGAGGCCAGAAAAAAACCTGTGCGTTATCGCGCTTGATGCTCACTTCTCGCATCATTGTTGTTTCGTACCGCAGCTACGAAGAAACCCAAACGGACTGCGAAGCTGCGGTACTAGGTTCAATGCCGTTCACGAAATCGTAGGGTCTGACTCGGCTCTGGGCCGACGGTACTCAGCCGACCGCAACGGAGCCTTGCCGACGATGCACCAAGGCCGTGGTCATCGCAGCCACGCGACAAGCTCGTGCGACGCGAGCATGGCAGGCATCGACGCCGTAACACCCCGCAATATCGAGCATGGTTTCAACTTCAAAGCGGAAGCATGCCGTCGCGCAGGTTGCGAGCGCGGTGGTCCGTGGTTCGAGTTCGGAGCTCGAATGCGGCTCCAGCCGACAGTGAAAAGCGCAGGTGTTTCGGAAGCTTGCGATTACATGATCGGCATTGGGACGAGGCTCAAATGTCGTTTAGATATGTGAATTGCCCACGCTAATCAGCGCGGGACTAGCACCCAAAAATCGAGCTCCAACACCACGGCGGCGGCTCGATTCGCACCATCCGGGGCCGGCAAACTGTGGGCGGCGATCTCGTCCAAATTCTTGCTAGCAACCAAAGCCACTCTGACCGCGCCCACATCGACGCGCCCAGCGACTTCTGCACGGGCTAGTATGTGCGAGGTTGCGCGCAGCGTGTCCCCAGCAAATGTCGGGGCAGCATGGACGCCACTATTCCAAGCCCCCATGAGCAGCGCATTGCCGAGGGTTTGCTGGGCCAATGCCCACGCCACACTGATTACATGGCCGCCATACACCAACCGTTTACCAAAACGCGAGTTGGCCATTCCATGGCCATCGAAATGAACTTGCGCACTGTTGTGGTACAGCCGGGTTGCCTGCATGTGGTCGGACTCTTCGATGGTCATGGCACCCGGATGATCGAAGCGAGCGCCAACCTGGTAGTCATGCCAACGCATCGCGCTACCAGTAGCCCACGACACATCCCAAAAACGTTGCAAGTTGAGCGCGGCTGGCACCGGTATCGCGGCGGCTTCTACTTGCTCCGGTAACACCGGTACGCTTGGACTTGGGCTCGGCACACCAACATCGCGCTTTGGCACCAACACCCAGCGTGCAAAGGTCAGCACTTCTTGACCTTTTTGATTGCAACCGACCGTGCGTACATAGACAACGCCGGCGTCTTTGCCCGAAGTTTCCCGACGCCCAATGACTTCGCTCTCAGCCGACAACGTGTCGCCAGGAAATACCGGCCGCAAAAACCGGACATCGGCGTAGCCGAGATTTGCCACAGCGCGATACGACACGTCATGTACCGACTGGCCAAAAATGATGTGAAATACAAGTAGGTCTGGCACTAGCTCGCGCACGAAACCGAGCGAGCGCGCGAACTCGGTAGATGATGACAAAGCGCTGCGGTCCCCGGTTAGCGCGATGTACACTGAAAGGTCACCACCGTGAATCGTACGCGGCAGCGCGTGTACCATCCGTTGTCCGATATTGAAATCTTCGAAAAATCGCCCCGTGCTCATGCCCAACGCTACCAAACAAGTGAGTCACATCCGAAGATCGAGCAAGGTTTTTACAGCCCTTGCAGGGTTTGGGGTTTCGCCTGATATCTGCGATGTTCCGCCCGTCGTGCAGCCCTGAATAGACTTTCGATCGTCGGTATAAAACGAGTACAGGGCAGCCACCAGCGGCACAAGCCGGGGTTACTCGCTCAGCAGGTATGAGTAAATCACGGTCGTCGGCCGGCCGTCCCAAGCAGGGAACGTCGCATTGTTAACCGCGTTGACGACACAATCACCAGTCGGCGTGCCAGCAAGCGGCCCGGTTGCGGTTGCTTTGGTAACTTTGCCCGATGGGGCAACGGAGAGCTTCACACCAACGGTGCCACTGACACCGGTTTTGCCTAGGCATGCCTGCGCTGAGCCAGTCCGGCTTTTCATGACCGAAGCGATGTCATCCCGCGTTAGCTCTTTTTTATCTAACGT
>JAYWHS010000550.1:0-3491 GCA_043777635.1 Kofleriaceae bacterium
CCGGTAGTAAGTAGTAACGCGGTGTATCGGCCCGCGGCCGTGAGCATCTTGTTTGATACCAGTGCATCGCGGGGCTTAGGCTTTGCCGCGGATCTCGAACGACTTGAGCGCATGGTTGCCGAAATGACGGCCCGCCTTGGGGCGGCAACACCGCTCGAAATCATCGCGTTCGATCAAACCGCGCAAACCGTGTTCGCCGGCACGTTTGGTAGTTTTCAACAAAGTGTCGCACGTCAATTGCAGCAACGCGGGGCGTTAGGCGCTTCGGATATTGGGCTTGCACTTGACCGGGTCAGCAAGAGTGCAGGTCGCCAAGTTGTGATCATCTCCGACGCAGTGCCAACGGCAGGTGCCGAAAAAGCCGAGTTGATCGCCAAGGCCAAATCCCTGGCAGCGCGTGGCGTGAATCGCCTCGATGTTGCGTTGGTAGGTGGCATTCGTGACAGCGTTGGTGCTGCGGCATTAAGCAATGCCGGGTTGGTCAATGTTGGTGCGGTGCTCGACGTCGACCGCTTGGGTAGCAATGAAGTCGCGCGCCGTCTTGGCGTGGCGATGAATGTAAATATTCCAGTTGCGGTTGCCGATGCACAATGGGTTTGGCCGCGCACGATCGCAGCGGCGCAGAGTGGTGATTCGGTGATCATTTATGCTCGGGCCAGTGTGCGTCACGATATGTTTGCGCCAGCGATCACGTTGGGCGCGACGGCATCGCGGTTGACTGCAACCAAAGCTGCGGCTCCGTTGTTGGATCGCTCATTGGTGCGCGCGCAAATAGCCGAGCTCGAAGCTCAGCTTGCAGCGGCGACTACGCCCGAGCTTGCAAAAGTCATCAAGACCAAGCTCATTGATGTCTCGGTGAAAAATCGTGTCATGGCAAGTGTTACTTCGATGCTGGTCTTAGAATCCGACGCTGATTATGATCGTTACCAGATTCCACGCACGGCGTTAGCCGACATTTTGTCAATCGGCAATGGCGGTGTTGAATGGCTCAAGCGCAAAGCGCCGGTCATGCAAATCGCGAAGGTCGCACCAGCGTTCAAAGATACTTCGTTGGCGCGCGATCAAGACAAAGCCAAAAAGATGGTGGCCGGTAAAACCGCGAATGCCGAAGCTTCGGATGGCGACGAATCTGACGACATCGAAGGCAAAATGGACAGCGCTGATGCTGGCGATGCGTCCGAAAGCAAAGACGCTAAAGAACAAGACACGGTAGTCAACGGTCGGGTCGCACGCCCGACGGTCGAAGCCGTAGGCCAACAGCGCAACGCAGCCCGCAACGACAGCCCTGCTGGCGGCGCCGCGAATGGCGCCTCGACTGGTGCGGTTGCACGCGGGGCTGCTGCTGGTAGCGCTGCTGGGCCAATGCTATCGGTACCGCCTGCACCGGCGTCGGTGGCCAGCCCGATTGAGCGTCGTCCCGCGCCAGTACGTGAATCGCAACAGCGAATCGCGGTTGACGATCCGGTATCATCCGAGCCGACCCGCTTAGCTGGGCCCGCGCCGTTAACCGGCGAATTGGCCCGCATTATGAGCTTGATTAGCCGAGGCCAACTGGCGCAAGCGCAGCAAGCGGCACAGGCTTGGCACAACAAAGAACCCGGCGATGTGCTGGCGTTGATCGCCTTAGGCGAAACCTTCGAGGCCAGCAAAGATACCGCGCAGGCAGCTCGGGCCTATGGCTCCATCATCGATTTGTTTCCTGAACGCGCCGACCTACGGCGCTTCGCAGGCCAACGCTTGGCCCGGCTGTCGACTTCGGTGCAATCGGGGGTGAATGATTTATTGATCGATACCTATCGCAAAGCCGTCGCCGATCGGCCTGATCATCCAAGTTCACATCGCATGTTGGCTTATGCCTTGGCGCGCGCTGGCAAATTTGCCGAAGCGTTTGCCGCTATTGCGGCCGGCGTGAAACAAGACTATCGCAGCGATAGCTTTCGCGGTGTGGACCGGGTGTTGCGCGACGATGTGGGTATTTTGGCAGCGGCGTGGCGTGCGGCCGATCCGAAGGCTAGCGACCAGATCACCAAGCTGACCACCGCGCTGGGTGCCACCGTTGCCGATGCCGCTTCAACTCGCTTTATCCTGTACTGGGAAACCGATGCCAACGACGTCGATTTTCATATTCAAGATGCGCGTGGCGGCCACGCTTTTTACTCGCAACCACAATTGCCGTCAGGCGGTGAATTGTACGCTGACGTCACTACTGGTTATGGCCCCGAATGTTTCGCCATCAATGGCAACCCTAAGGCCGGTCCTTATCGCTTGTCGATTCATTACTACAGCATGGGACCGATGGGCTACGGCATGGGCGCGGTGGAAATTCTCCGCCACGATGGCAAAGGCCACCTAGCGTTTGAAACTCGGCCGTATACTGTAATGGTGGACCAAGCATTTGTTGACTTGGGCATGATCAAATAGCGTGAGTTATCAGGTGCGCGCCTTACATAAAAAAGATAGGCATCATTGGATCGAGGAAAGTTGTTGCAACAAGTGGCCATCAATGAGCTGGCGCTCCCGGATGGCTTTCAATAATCCATCGGGCTTTAACACCAGCGGAATCAGCGTGCTGCCTGCTGCTGGCGCAAAGAGCACAAGATCTAGGCCGTACGATAGGTCGGTGGCGACATCTGGCGGAGTTGCCAGATGCGGGGCCAGCCCCGCAAGTATTGTCTCCGCTTGCACAGCCGCAATGATGCGAGCACCGGTGCAATAGACTTGCTGAATCAATTCCGCAATCTCGCCGTGAGGGTATGCATCTAGCGCGATGAGATCCATATCCATGCGGACTATCGATCGCAATTTCGACGCAATTGAGTCGGTGTTGTTGCCGTACTCAACTTGCATCCAGTTTGAATGATCAGGTCGGATGTACCTGGTCCTTTTTTCGACAATCGCTACCCGAAGCTGGTCGATTTCATCGGTTATCCCTTGGTTCACCCAATCCTGCACCACCGCGTAAAGCAGCTGTTGCCGTGCGTTTTGATTTGGCGAAATGATCAAAGTCAGCCCACTTAGCACTCGCAGTTCGAAGGATTTACGGTAGGCCACCAAGGCCTGTCGATGCTCAGCTGTACATTCAAAGTCTGTGAATGAGGGAATTTTATTCATACGCATTCGACCAAGTTCGCGCAGCTAATGAGGCGGCGACGCAGGCTATTACTGCTGATGCTACTCCGCGCCGACGATCGTGATCTTGTCCAGGGCCGGCACCGTTGTGCCATTGGATACAAAGACGGCGCGATACTGCACAAAACGACCGACCAGGCCGGCCGGTGCCGTGCCGTTTTGGGCAACTGCGACGTACGGTTCGTTGGTGCAAGTGGCGACGCAAGCTCGAACGGCAATCTTGATAGCACCTACGGCAGCTTGGCGTTCCAGCCAGGCCACGCTGGTTAGCGTGACGGGCACGGCAAAATCGTGTTGGCTTGATTCGTAGCTTGCAGTGGTGGCAATGGCAGGTTGCGACAACGTTTTGTAGTGCAACGTAA
>JAYWHS010000551.1:0-12250 GCA_043777635.1 Kofleriaceae bacterium
CCGTCGTCGAAAGGACAATCGCGGTCCTGCTGTCCGGTCGTCCAAGTTCGGTCGTCCACGTTCGGTCGGCCGAGGTGTAAACCTACCAACGCAGGTTCAACAATTCCGAGTACATCTCGCGGTCACCGACTCGCCCGCGTAACGGCCCTTCTCGATGGACCTCAACGAGTTTGGGTGATTGTAATGTCGTAATTGTTTTTGCCACCCGCAACAAAGGCGTAGTACGTGCCCGCCGCTGCGTTGGGTAAAAATGCGGTGTTTTTGAGGCCCGCAGCGACGCCGGTTGCAACTGGGTTGCCACCGCTATTGAGCAGCGACAATGTTAACGGCGTACCGGTTGAAAAGTCGACGATTACCTGCACGTTAGTGGTGTTGGCGTCGACGGTGATGGCGTAATAGTCTTTATCAGTTTCCGGGCACACAGCGACACCGGCAAATTTGAACGGCGTGCCAAGTGGTTTGGCTGGAATTGCCCGTGCGGTGCCAATTGCATCGTTGGGTTCGAGCGCGCCATCGTTGTTACATACCAGCGGCCCGCTATCCGTTGGTGGCGCATCAACGGTGCTCGTCCCCGATTCACAGACTTGGTAGTCAGCCGTGTAGGTTTTGCAGGTGTAATCGTCGGGGCAACGCGGCTCGACAGCCCCGCATCGAAAAGGTGCAGACGGCAGGTCAGGCGCGTACGGGTTGCAGGCCGCGAGGGTTGCAACAGCGACCAGTAGAGATGAAAAAAGCAGGGTTTTCATAAAGGATCCGTGAGGCGAGTATTAAAAGGACCAAAGAGCAGCAGCGCCAGCGTAGTTTTGGCCGATCGAAGGTGCCACAACCAAAGAATCGCGGCCGCTGGTGTTGCGCGTCGCTGACCCTGAGACATGTTTTTTCGCAGTTAGATCTTTGTACCAAAAGTAACCAGCGAACCCTGCCGTCACCAACCCAACGCCCAAGCCAATTTGGCTGATCGTGGCGCTGGTTTGACCCGTGCTTTGGTAGCCCGCAACGACAGAATCGTACGGCGCGCAAGGTGGACCGCCTGGGCAATTGCCCATGGCCGACGTTGCAGCTTCGTCTTCAATCGCCGTACTTGCTGCGCTGGCGCGAACGTAGAACAACACGCCCAAGCCCAAGAACACACCAGTTGCAGCCGTTGTGCCCCATTTGGCGTAGGTGAACTTGCTGGAGCCGACGTCGGTGAGTCCGTTGCCGGTGACAAGCGGCGCAGTTTCGTCGCCGTTGGCAACGATGCGGGGTTTTACCTTCACCGGATCTTTACCCTTGGTAAATGGATCGTCGCCTTCAATGTCTCCCGTCGTGTCGGTGCGCTGCGGCGCGCCCACTGTGACGGCAACCACGTCGTCGTTGAAATCTGGGTAAAAGCGCGGTTGCACCGCAGCATCGAGGTAGATGATGTTCGGGCTCGATGGTTTGCCACGGCGGTCAACTACGGTGCCGGCTTGGTCTTTGACTTCGATGTAATAGTGCACCGAGTTGGCTTTGATTTTGTCGACAGGAATGCGGCCGACAAGTTCGTTGTAACGTTTGCGCATTGGCTTCGCGATGAATTTTTCTTCACCGGCCGCGCGATACATCAACGTGACAACAAAACCCGAGTCGTCAGGCACCACGGCGGTTAAGTCTAACGGTTTGCCAGGCGGCGCGTCTTCAACCACGCTGTGCTGAACATCGGTGGCGGAGTAGGTGCCAGCCGGTTTGATTTTGCTGCCGGTCGGGGTGGCCTTGCCGTCGCCGGTCGGTGGCGTAGTCTTGCCATCGCCGGTCGGTGGCGTGCCGGTCGGTGGCGTGCCGGTCGGTGTGGATTTCCCATCACCAGTCGGCGGTGTGGTGGATCCTGCCGAGAACAGTTCGGTGTCGAGCAGTTTTATCCGATCGCCGGCGGCTTTGCGCTGCTCGGTAGCGGGCGGTGCTTCGGCCATGAACTTTTTATAATAAAATAGCGCCAGTTCTTTGATGCCCTGTTCGTCGAGGCAAAGCCCGACGTAGTAGAGCAACAAGGGCTTTTTCGAAAGCTTGTAGGCTTCTTTGAATTTCTCGGTGGCATCACCGAGTTTTTTTTGCTCATACAGAGTTTTAGCTTCGCCAAACAGCTTTTTGGCAGCTTCAATCTGCTCAGCGGTTGGCGTTGCCGCCGCTCCACCAGCAGCTTGCGCGAGCGCGAGCGATGGCGTTGCGACCAACGACGTAAGAGTTACATAGACAGCGAGAGTACGAAGTTTGTGGCACGAAAACACGGGACCTCCGCGTGCGGCATCTAGCCACACTGCGCCGATGCTTTAACGTACATGTTGGCCTAGTGCAACGTGAATGTTGCATCGAAAGCCGACGAGCATTGTAAAAAAAATCCACAAAAAAAACGGCCACCATGCCCCCCGCATGATGGCCGTCTAAACTGAACTTGTTTGGCTCAGATTTGGCTCAGAAAGGATCAACGATGGCAGGTTTGGTGCCACCGGTTTTGGGCTTCTTGGCCGGCGCATTCGCTGGCGTGGCAAATGGATCTGCGATTTCCGGTTTTTTGACCTTAGTTTTTGGCTGAGTCCTCGGTGTTGAGGTTTTCACCGGTGCGATAATTGCGGCCGGGGCCGTTTCTGGAGCGACTGGAGCGGTAACGACTGCCGCCGGTGCGACTGCCGGTTCAACGGCTGTTGGCTCTTCGGTCAGCGGGGTGATCGAAGGAGTTGGAATTGGCGTTACGGTTGCGCCGGTTGGTTGTGATGGTTGACCAGCGGGCACCAGGGCCGGCGTCGGTGCGACTACTGCGGCGGGCGCAGGCAATGTCGTGGCCGGAGGGACGTCCTTGGCCAGCATTTTGGTTAGTCCAAACATGGCCACTAAACCGCCAACAAATGCACCGCCAACGATTAACCAAGGAGTCTTTTTCGGTTGCGCTGCCAGCTCTTGAACTGGCGCAATGCCGGACGCGATTTTCTCGATGTCGTCGGGCGACACCGTTAGGCCAGCGCTAGCTGCGCGTGCAATTGCCAGCGCTTTGGTGGCGCGGGCATCGGCTGCTTTGGCGCGCAATTCTGCTGCTTCCGAAGCGGCACGCAATTCCGCATCGCCACCGCCGTGCAATGCCAGTGGCGCAGCTACTGCGGGTTTCACAGTAGCGGCCGCAGCGGCCATCTCGTTGTTCTTGGCTTGCGCAGCAATGGCTGCGGCTTCGGCCGATCGAACGCGTTCTTCGGCTTTCGCAACTTGTTGTTGCAGTTGCGCCATCGCAGCGTTGGCCGCGGCACCGCCATCGCCCGTGTCTGCAGCTACCGCTGCACGCGCTTCGGCGGCGGCAAGTTTGCCTTGCAACGCATCGAGTTGTTTCCGCAACGCGTTTTCGCGAGTTTCAGCTTCGGCTTTGAGCTGGACTTCAACTTGTTTCCACCGCGCTTGATCTTGTTGCCGGCGTCGGTCTGCGTCGGCTTCGATTTGGGCGATTTCAACGGCGCGTTGTTCTTGCACGGCAGAATCGACCGCCAGGCCCCAACCACCTGCATCCGGGGTCGAATTCGCTCGTGAAATAAAATCTTCAAGCGATGACTCAACCGACGGCAGCGCGGCCGCAACTTGCATCAATGATGACGTCCGCTTGCGCCGAAGGCCATTAGCGTTGACGGCAGGTACCGCATGGCCATTGGCGGCGGTTCCATTGGCAAAGGGTGTAGCAGCGGTCGTTTTGGTTTGTAATGACATTCGTTCTCCCAAAAAGTGGCGGACAGCCGGGTACTTGCGCTGGGGCTTAGAGCCAAACGAAGTTTTCGGTTTGAATGTTGGATCGGATTTCGTGGACTTACCAGTGAATAGTGGATTTCAATTGCGAATCTGACGCGGGACCGGAACGGTCACCCGCTCCGTGCGTGGCATCACCACCACAACATCGAGTTCGGCGTCGAAGACATCATCGTCATGAAATACCCGGGCTTGGGATTCAACGATGGTGGCAGCCAGGAAGCCCTTAGCTACAATAGTTTCACCGATACTGCGGCGCGATCTGGAGCTCCAATGGTCGGCTAATGCCGCCAGCCACTGTTCGTCTGAAATTAGCTTGCGCTCAAGTAAAAATTCACCGAAGCGAACTTGTTCAAGCGTGGCAGGCGCGCCAGCGCGCGTCGTCTTCGAAAGCATCATTCCGGTTACACCTGGGTTAAGCAAAATAGTGATGCGCACAATAGCGCACTGGTAGGTGGCCTTGTCTACGAGAATCGTGAATGACCCTCGAAATTGGTCTGCGATGATGCTTATTGTAATATTTTCGGACATTTACGCTGGCTGCCGCCGCCACTTCTGGCTGATCCCCAGTGAATTTCAAGGCCGGACGACGGTTCACACAGTTCGCACGGTCCGATGCTTCGCAAAACTAGATGAATTCGAGTAGTGTCCGCGCGGTATGGCCAGAGCTTCGGACTTTCCACCGCCGCGGCGGCGATCGCAACAAGGCGCACCTATTGTGCGCAAAAACACGATCCGCCTCCCGCATGATATTGCGCATCGCGTTCGAGTTGGCCACCCCTGGGTTTATCGCGAAGCTCTCGGGCCTCGGCCGATGATGATGGAGGCTGGCACTTCGATCGACTTGATTGATGAAGAAGGCGAATTCGTTGGTCGTGGCTTGCTCGACAATGACAGTGCCATTGCGGTCCGGGTTTTCACCCGTCGGCAAGATGCCGCCATCGACGCTGCGCTCATCGCTGAACGCGTCCGCGCGGCAATTGCGTTGCGACGCCGGTTGGTTGATTGGGACGCCCTGCAAGCGATTCGCGTGATCAATGCCGAGTCCGATGGATTGCCGGGGATCGTCGTCGAAAAATACAATCAGTACCTTGTTGTGCAGTTGTTTTCGTCGGCCATTGTTGGTTTGCGTGATGCGCTGTTTGACGCACTGATGTCCGAACTTGCCCCGTCGGCGATCTATGAACAACGGCGCTACCGCTCACTGGGTGGCGAAGCTCCAAAGCAGGCTGCTGCGGAATTGGTTCGTGGCAATCCAGCGCCGGTTGAATTCGAAATCAAAGAAGACGATCTAAAGTTTTGGGTCGATGTAACCTCGCCGCTCTCAACCGGCTTGTTTGCCGATTTGCGCGAAGGTCGCCGCGCTGTGCGGCAGTACGCAAAGGGTCGGCGGGTGCTGAATTTGTTTAGTTACACCGGTGCGATTTCGGTGTACGCGCAAGCTGGTGGTGCCACCGAAGTATGTGCAGTCGATGTCGCGCCCAAAGCCCATGCACGGTCACGCCGCAACTTCACGTCATCAGGCTTTGATGGCGAAAAGCCGGAACTAATCGTCGGTGATGCACTTAAAGTGTTGTCCAAGTTTGCCGAACGTAAACGCACGTTTGACATGGTTGTGATCGATCCGCCGGCATTCGCAAGTGCAGCGGCACGCGGAGGTAAACCGTGGAGCGCAATTCGCGACTATGCCGATCTTGTGTCGGCCTGTTTGCGTGTCACCGAACCTGGCGGCTTGTTGGTCGCGGCATCGTCGACACACAAAGTGACCGCCAACGAATATGAACTGGCGTTGGCGGAAGGCGCATATGGTGCCCAAACCCAATTGCAGATTATTGATCGGCGCGGCTTGCCACCTGATTTTCCAACGCTGCCCGGCTTTCCCGAAGCCAGCTACCTCAAGTTTGTTGTCGCGACCCGCCGCTAACCAACATCGCTCGACACAGACCGCTGCGCATCACACCAAATCGTCGATGCACCTCGCATAGTCGATCGGCTGGCCAGTCCATTTTGATACGTTGGTATTGGCTGTGATGGCGAGCCCCACATGGGCATCATGCAGCGCTGCCAGGCCATGTCGAGCACCAACGTTGTTCGGCGCGGGTCGTGCCGGCTGTGCCTCAATGCGCCGGTTGCGATGATCGAAAAAATCCCAGCCGCTAGCGCCGTTGACTTCGACCCGGCAGCCTCCTTCGTGCAGCAGCGTATGGTGGGTGCTGCATAACAGCATAAGATTCGATAAGGCCGTTTCGCCGCCATTGGCCCAGTGCTTGATGTGATGGCCGTCGACGTACCGGCTGTGCGTGCAACCCGGAAAACAGCACGTACGATCGCGCAGCAATAGTGCTCGCTTGATTAGGGCTAAAATAGACCGAGTTTTGCGACCGACAGAAAGTGGCACCCCTTGGGCGTTGAGGTTTGCAACTACCACGCCGGCATCGCAGCATAACCGTCGCGCAGTCGACGCGGCAATCACTTCGCCGTCGGCCATCATCGCAAGATCCGACGGCGCCGCGGAACCGTGCAGGCCGGCGTGTGGCACTGTAATAATGATTTCGATCGGCGTGCGTTGCGGTCGCTTTCCGCGCAGGCGATCCTGAAAAATGCCCATCAGGACATCGGCTCGTCGCTGACCACGGGCGACAGACGATGGTGCTTTTGCCGTTGGCGGGGTAGCAACAGTCGATTCAGCCGACCACGGTTCGGCTCGGAACGGTTCTGCATGAGTCGATTCAGCCGACGACGGTTCCGTATGTGCCGGTTCGGCACGAGATGGATCTGCCCCGGAAGGTTCCGCGGGAGTCTGCTTTGCCGCCAACGGATCTGCAGGGGAAGGTTCCGCGGGAGTCTGTTTTGCGGCACTCTGCATTGCATCTACTTTCGCCGTCGAAGCATTGAGTGCCGCCCAAACGATCGCCGCTTTGTCACTGGCCAGCACCACTTCAAACTTCACCATGCCGTAGTCGAGACTGCGCCGTGTCACCGTGCGTTGCGCTGCTACTTGTGCGGCAAGTACCACCCCGGACGTCGCTCCACCCACCACACCAGGTATCGCCTCAGCACCGTAAGCTTGATCATACGCTTGCACGTTCTGATACGACTTGCACAACGTATCCAGCTGCGACGCTGGCATACGCTTGGCATACGCGACCCACAGCGCCTCATTGTCCGGCGTAGCCACCCGTGAAATAGCCCGCGCTTGCGAGTACGACATCGCACCTCGCCGCAATTCCTCGTCGACCAGCGGCAACTCTGCCAACTTGCGAGCAACCCGCACCCGTTCTCGCGCCGTGCGCAAATCCCAACCCACTCGCCATGCTAACCAATGCGCACACGACAGCGCGCCGTGCACGTGCCAGCCTGAAGCACTATCGAATTCACGAATCGCCGTTAACAACCGATGCATCGCAGCGTCGATATGTGCCGACATTTCAGCGATTTGATCTCCCAGCGCATCGACATCAATGGCCACCTTCACCTTTGCACTCTTTTGCATAAGCACACTCTATCATCGGTTTTTTCGAGGCTGCCGCTGGCTCACTGCGCTGCGAACCACCATTGCAACGAGAAAAATTCTCCGACACAGCCCATCGGCTCGCATCGCCCACTTCGTCGCCTTACTCGAGTGTTACGAGCACTACTCGTAGGCACTGCAATTTTTCGTATAAAAATCACGTCAACACAAATCGGACAAAACTTCATAAAATTGCAAAATAATGTGTCCGAAAACCGGACATGTCACAGCGGTTCGGTTCCTGCCACAAAATCTCCGTCTCCAGTCTCCGGCATCAAATGCCCGCTACGCGAAGGCGGCGCATCAGACTTCGCGCGAGCACAAATCTACGCGGCCGCGCGGCCAGCAGCAGTGCACCCGTCCAAGCTCCACCTCGCTTCCTCCGGAGCTGCTGTGAGCCGCCCGTTCACCCGCCCGTTCGCCGCGCTCCTCTTAGACGTCATATCGTGCGCGAGCAATTCGCAACGCGACCGGGCACGCATCTTCGCGAGCGACGCGACGAGCGCGCACTTGCGCCAATGGATCCACCGGGAGCCGCCCCAGACTCTCCTCCGATCTTCGCAACAAACTCTCGCTACTGAGCAACGTTACACTCGCCACCGGCGCACCGGGCAAGGGCAATAAGGTATCGATTTCGAACCGTGCGGCTGCGATGCCCGCCGTGCCATTGACCAATTGGTCGGCCGCCATGCACAACGCAGGCAGGCTGATTCCCAACGCAATACGGTTAGCAATCAGCTCATCACAGGCGCGCTCGATGGCGAAGGCCAACATTGCTCGCTCATGTCCCGTTGCATCGTCGAGCAATCCCAGGGCTAAGCCCGCCACAAGTTCTAGCTGTTGCGGACGCAGGGCTTCGGCTTGTTGCACCAGCTCGATGCAGGCCGCGACCAGTTGCTCGCCAATTGAGGTGCCTGACATCAGCGAAAGTCGCTAGTGGCCAGCTCGTTTTGAAGGCGTTCAACACTCGCTTGTTGTTTTTCCAGCGCTTCGCGAAGTTGCCGTTGGGTCATTTCTTCGCGCAAACGTGCCGAGCGGTCACGGCTGCCGCGATGCACGGCATGCATCGCAACCACCCGCGCTACACTTGCGGCCACTTGGGTGGCGGCTTCAACAACTAACAACTGATCAAGTGGGGCCCGAAACGCACGCTCGGCGGCCACAACCAAACGATCGAAGACTTGTTCGGCATCGGCAAGTACAGCTTCTTCGGTATCGCCCCATGCCAGCCGGCGCGCGGCGGCTTCGTGTAATGCTAAATCAAGGCCGGGGACTGATTCGCCACCTACCGACAGCGCGCGTACGATAGCTTCAAATACTTCGCCGCCGGGTGGTTCGCGATCGCCATGCTCTGCGGTGTCGAGCACTTCATCGCGTAGTACTGCGAGACGTTCGGCTAACTCGCTCATGCCACGACTGTAGCGCTCATCTGCATAACAGGGAACAGTCGCGACGAAAATACCGTGTCACTCAATGACTTGCGTGGTGCGACTCCACGGGTGCGATGGCTCAGCTTGGGTCGCAAATTTGCGTTCAAGCGAGGCTCGTTTGGCTTCGGCTTTTTCAACCTGGGCACGCAACAACGCAGTGGCGTGTTGGGCTTCACGCAGGCGATCGGTAGTCGGGGACACCGCTTCAATAACCAACCCTGTGCATGCGCTCACTAATCGCTGATGGGCGCGACTGAAAATTCGCATGACCCGCGCCTTGACCGGATCCGGGGCTTGCAACGCGGAAATTTCGGTCACGGTTAAGATCCTTGCTCGATCTAAGCCTTCAAACAGCGGCGAAATGCCGCCATCGTCGACCGAGCGAACTCCGTACAATTCGCGGGCTGCAAGAATTGCAATGCCGCCGCCGCCAGGGTCATTAGTAACCACATCGAGTGCAGTGATGGTTTGTTTGGCTTGTTCGTTGCCTTCGGCACGGCGGCGGGCCGCGGCCAGTACGCTGCGAATGGCACCTTGCAACTCGGGCGACAAGTCCGATTGGATGTTGGCGAGGCTGTCGCGCACAAAAGGGATCGTGGCTTGCTCGACGAAGCGGCCACTGCTTTCTGCCCTTGGTGCGCGCGGCGCATCGGCATAAAGTTCGACTAGTTCTTCTTCGGTAGCGCGTAGCCGATCGGCCAAGATGCTGCCAATTGCGAGCTCCGCGACGGTAAGTGCACGAGCGACGGCAACGCCGAGCAAAAATCCTAGATTGTCATCGCTCGCACGAATCTCGTCGATAATTTGGGTGGCGGCTTCGCTCAAGATGTCAAAAGCTGATCGCAACGTTGGCCAATCACCATCTTGATGGAGCCAGCTTTGCGCCAAACTTTGGGCAAACGTCCAAACATTGACGGCACTGGATTTTTCCAAGTCATGAAAGATGGCTTGGCACAATGTCGCGGCATAGGTCTCGATGGCTTGGGCTTCCGACATGCCGGCGCAAAGTTGTGAATCGGCAAAGCCACGGGCGGTCACCGCAGCGAAATAGCCTTTGCGTTTTTGCCACCAGGCAATGGCCCCAGTACTTCGCACTACCTGCGTCGAAGTTGGCACTACTTCGATAATTTCGATCACCACGACGGTGACGTTGTCGCCACCACCGCCACGCAACGCGAGATCTACTAAATCATGGCTGACCTGCGGCGGCGCATCGCCCGAACCCAGAATGTACTGCATCGAATCATTGGCGGCGTAACCGTACAACCCGTCGGAGCACAGCATCAGCCGATCGCCTGGCTGCAGCGCAACTTCAACTGCATCAACACTTGGGTCAGGGCGTGCGCCCAAGTTGCGCGACAACACGTTTTTGTATGGGTGACGATCCGCATCTTCGGCGGTAATGACCCCGCGCCGGACTAACTCTTCGACCACGGTGTGATCGCGGGTAAGCTGTTTGCAGTGGCCGTCGCGCAAGAGATAGGCGCGGCTGTCGCCGACATGGGCGATGATGGCGCGGCTTGGGTCGATTAATAAACACGCGACTGCGGTGGTGCCCATGCCATGGCGCTCCGGGTTTGCAACCGCGGAATTGAAAACTGCGGCGGACGCTGCCTGCAGTGCTGCGATCATGAGTGATTTAGGCGCGATTTCACGGTTGCGCGTACGCAAAAAGGCTAGGGCGGTATCGCGTGCGGTTTGTGACGCAACATCACCGGCGTTTGCGCCGCCCATGCCATCAAATACGGCGAAAAATCCGAGTTCTGGCTCAACCACCATCGCATCTTCATTTTCGCTGCGGACGCGGCCAACGTTGGTTTCGCCAGCGGAGCGAACGCGTGCGGTTACCAACGGCTTGGTGTCGCGCCCGACGGCGCCATCCGTGGAGTGATGGATGGTCATGGCTTAGCTCCATTGCTGCGGCTGCCGCTACCTGGAGCTTGTTCACTGCGCAATTCGCGGCACAGCGCGACTTTGCGTTGTAGGTCGCGGGCTAGCAGTTCGTTACAGACTTTCACCGTGGTCACCGTGGCCAACGCCAGCGCATGGACCAATTGTCGCCGTGGTTCGTCATCGTCACCGTCTTGCTGAACCACCCGTGCGGCCGTGTCACCAATTTCAGTCAAGCTGGCCATCACCGCGCTTGGGCTTTGAGCTTCGGCTGCGCGCATCGCTAAAAATGCCTGGAGAAAATCTCGATGCATGCGTAAATCGCCGGTGACCAAGAAATTACCTAAGTGCTCCAGCACCGCTTCGATCTGTTTGCGCAGTGGTGAATTACCTTGAGTGGCTTCTTCACTTTCGGTCCCGCTGCGTGCAGCGCGCGCGGTTAGCATGCGTGCCACGATCTTTGGTCGCAGAGCTTCAAAGATGGAAACCATGGGTGGCCCAGCGCGCATCGACTGCGATGCTACTACAACCACCTGGTATTCAACTGTGCGACGGCTGAAAAGTTCGCGACGACGGTGATCGGCCTTGCACGATTCTTTGCATGTTGAACGAAACCCACATCCGGTACTAACACTGACAGGTCGCCGGCCATTCACCTGTAGTACGTACTAGCCGAGCGCGGGCATGAGAAACCCCGGGCAGCGATGACTCCCCATGGTACGCTGGTATCCGTGGCAACGGCATCGAAACCTGGTGGTCGAGTATTGGTCATCGACGATGAGCCATTGTTGCGCGCCACGTTGCAGCAAATTCTTGGCGACGAGGGCTATATCGTCGATGTCGCCAGCGATGGCGCAGCTGGGTTGCAGCGGGCCCAGCTGCATCGCCCAGATGTGATTTTATTGGATTTGATGATGCCCACAATGAATGGGAAGCAGTTTTTGCAGGCCCTGCGGGCGGAACCTAGTTTCGTGACGTTGCCGGTCTTGATCATGACGGCAGTGCAGGGCATTACCACCAACCTAGCGTTGCTCGGCGTCGGTGAGGTGTTAGAAAAACCGTTTGACGCCGAAGATCTATTGAGCAAGGTAGCACTCGCCATGTACCGCTCAAGCGCCGAGGGTAACGAACATTTGACGGGCGAACGGCCGCCCGTGGCCGCCGTGGCGGTAACCCAGGGTGTGGTCTTGCTGGTTGACCCGGATCGCAGCCATCTGCAACGGCTCGATCGTGAGTTTTCGGCGCGTGGTTTTACGGTGGTATCGATGACTCGTTCGCTAGTGGATTTAAGCCGGCTGAGCTACGCGCTATCGCCGGTGGTGGTTGCCGTAGCCTCGGTATCGCAGCACGCTGATGAGCTGTTGGTCGTCGACGCTGCGCCGTGCCCAGTTGTAATTTATGGTACCCGGCGGCGCGGTAGCTCGGAGCCCGCTTTACAAAATCACAATTTGGTTTGGGTTGCGAACGCCGATGATGGTGAATTGCTGCAAGCGGTAGAACAAGCCGCAGCTGGCGTTACCAACGTGTTGTAACGTGGCGCATGGTTGACATGCTAGGGACGACGCCTCACGGACCGGTTGCGCAAGACGTTACCAACGTGTTGTAACGTGGCGCATGGTTGACATGCTAGGGACGACGCCTCACGGACCGGTTGCGCAAGACGTTACAACACGTTGGTAAC
>JAYWHS010000552.1:0-12183 GCA_043777635.1 Kofleriaceae bacterium
GCACAAGCGGCGCGCCGTTGCCGTCGCAATGACTTCGCCGTCGGCCATCATCGCAAGATCGGACGGTTCCGCTGAACCGTGCAGCCCAGCATGTGGCACGGTGATAATGATTTCGATCGGCGTGCGCTGAGGTCGGCCACCGCGTACGCGATCTTGGATGATACCCATGAACGCATCGGCACGTTGCCGGCCACGGTCGGCCGACGATGGTGCTTTCGCGGTTGGCGGTGTACCGAATGAGTGTTCCGCGGGAGTCTGCGCAGCTATCGAATGTTCCGCAGGGGACGATTGGGCGGATCGCGGTTCGGCGGGAGTCTGGTCTGCGCGCGATGGTTCTGCTGTCGACGGTTCTGCCGTCGACGGTTCTGCAACCAACGAATCCGCAGTTGTAGCTGCTGCACCTGCTTTCGCGATCCCCGCATTGAGCGCGGCCCAAACAATCGCCGCTTCGTCGCTGGGCAGTACCACTTCAAACTTCACCATGCCATTGTCGAGAGTTCGTCGAGTCACCGTACGCTGCGCTGCAACATGTGCCGCCGCCATTGCTCCTGCCTCCGACCCGTGCGCTTGATCGTACGCTTGCACATTCTGATACGAACGACACAACGTATCCAGCTGCGACGCCGGCATATGCTTGGCGTACTCAACCCAAAGTTTTTCGTTTTCAACCGTCGCCACTCGCGAAACAGATCTGGCTTGCGAGTACGACATCGCACCTCGCCGCAATTCCTCGTTGATCAACGGCAGCTCCGCCAACTTGCGTGCAACTCGCACCCGCTCGCGGGCCGTGCGTAAATCCCAGCCCACTCGCCATGCTAGCCAATGCGCACACGACAGCGCGCCTTGCACATGCCAGCCCGAGGCAACATCAAATTCACGAATTGCCGTTAGCAACCGATGCATCGCAGCGTCGATATGCGCTGACATTTCAGCGATTTGCTCACCCAGCGCATCAACGTCGATCGCCACCTTCACCTCTGCACGCTCTTGCATAAAAACACTCTATCATTGGTTTTTTCGACGCCACCGCTGCCTCACTACGCCACGAAACATCGCTGCAACCAAAAATATCCGCCGACCCAGCCTATCGGTCCGTATCGCCCACAGCGCAGCCTTGAACGAGCGTTTCACCCGCTACTCATAGGCACTGCAATTTTTCGTTTAAAAAACGCGTCAACATAAATCGAAAAATACTTCTCAAATTCTAACAAAAAGTACGTCCGAAAACCGGACATATCACCGTACCCGCCACAAACTCTCCGTTACCCGTCTTCGCTCTCAAATGCCCGCGACGCGACGGCGGCGCATCAGGCTCCACGCGAGCGCAAACCTACGCGGCCGAGCGGCCAGCCGCACAGCACTCGCTCAAGCTCCACCTCGCGCCCTCCGGAGCCGCTGTGAGCCGACCGTTCACCCACCCATTCCCCTACCCATTCACCCACCGTCCCGCCTCAGTCAAACTTCGGCAGCGGCGGCACTTCAATGACCACCGTGTCTTGTTTGGCACCGAGATCAACACATGTGACGCCGATGTTTTTCAGATTGCCTTGCAGCTTTTCCCAATATGCTGGACTGGAAACATCACCCGAAATGCCAAGTCCGCACGCTCGATGCGGGCCGGCTGAAACGTTTTTAATTTCTGCCACCAGCTCGCCGGGTTGAATTTTACCGATCAAAGCTTTGGGGATTTTTTCGCCGACGACGGGGCTGGCGAACGCACTGCTAATCGAACTTTGTTTCGATAGCGCGTTGCGAATCTCAAGTGCATTTCTAAATGATGCGTCGGCGTCGACAATAATCACCTGCCCGCCTTGTGGCTGAACCATCAAGGTGCCGCGCACCACGGCATACACTGTTCGCGTCGTGCGGTTTAGGTCGAGCTCAATGTTCGTCAACGGGGCCGCCGTCAAGTTGACCACGATGCTATCGCCGAGCCCGCTGCGCAGACTTGTTGTCGGCATCAACCGGACTCGCCCGATCGGTACGTTGTCGAGCTTGAAGGTGCCATCAAGAGCGACCGGCGCCCCTACCGAAAACGCCATGGTGTCGTTGGAGTTCGAGGGTATCGCGACGATGACTGCCGGTTTGTCTTTGCCATTGTCGACAACGCGACCCGAAATGGAACTAGTGGCTGCCAAGCGCAGCGTGACGGCTTGGTTAGACTCAACGGCGACCGCACGGCTGCGTTGCTGGCCAACTTGTGCAGCGAGCACGGCGCGTAGCGGTGCTTTATGGATCACAAAGTGGCCGGTTGCATCGGTCTGTGCTTCGTTCGGTTCGGTTGGCGACATAAACGGCGAAAGCTCGAATGCATCCGCGAAAATTCCGCCCGCGGCAACTACCTGGGCGCCGCCGATTGGCTTGCCAGCCGCGTCGAGCACAACCCCCCGCAGGGTTTGAGTCGGTGTGACGTCGACCACTTTAATGGTTTGTAACGTCGCAGAAATTTTCAACGCGCCCTGCACATCACCCTGGTACCAAGCGGTGACAGCGGTCGCGCGTTTGAAGGCTTGGGTGATGTCATGATGCGGCCCGAATAACTGCGTGCTCAACGGCAGGCCATCCTGCAAAGCTTGCGTAATCAAGGTTTGGTTTTGATGCGGGTGACTAAACCAAGCGTCGATGGCTGCGGCGTTTGCGCGCAGCTTGCCAGCCAACATGCCGCGCGTTCCATACAGGGTTGCTGCTTGCGCAAATAGTCCTGCGGCATCGTCGGCATGGTCTTTTTGCCGTGCCGCATCCGCTTTTACTTGCAGCAAGCCGGCTTGGGTAAATGCTTCGGGAATTCGCGCCGTGGTGCTCTGCGCCCGACGCAGTGCAGTTGCAAATTGGGTATCAGCAAACGGCGTTTGGATCACGACCCATGCTTGTAGATTGGCGACGTCGGCGCGCAGTCGGTCGTCGTTGCAACGGTCTAGGTATTCGGCCGCTTCATCGATATCGTGGCGAATCTTGGTAAGGTCGTTGCCTTGGATTTGGGCGCGCAGCATCAACGTGACAGCATTGAGGCACGCGGCATCACCCGCACGGGCTATAATTTCTGTTGCTTGTGCAACCGTAACGGAGGTTTGGTCTTCGTCGGCGCGTCGGCGCAAGGCAAACGCGTCGCTGGTCAATGGTGGCCAGGTTGCGGCCAGCGTCGGCGGTGTTGCACTACTGCATACCGCAGGGTCGATAAGATCGGCGCGGGGTTCAAAATTGGCGGTACTGGCTGGCAGGTTTTGGTTGGCCGAGACGGACAATGCAATCCGTGCAATCACACCGTCGAGGCAAGCCAACTCAGGGGTGCGAATTTTTGGCTCGGCTTTGCAGGCTGCGAGGCGAATCGTTTTCCAGGTTTGTAGATCAGCTTCGATCGCGGCGACAAACCGCAGTTTGTTGGAAGTGCGAAAGGTGCTCGCCAGCGTTGGAGTCCACACCGCGACATCACTGACTACCGGCGCGGGACAGCTAGGTGCGTTGGTTGCGGACGGCATGCTGGTAACGGCCACCGCCACGGCGACTGCACCGGCCGTTACCGTGGCGAGCCCAATAATTGCTAGCGATCGTTTGCGCCGCGCTCGCTGTACTGCATTGAGCATGGCTTTCATCGACGGAAAACGGTTGGTGGGATTGGTTGCAAGGCCACGCAGCAAAATTGGCCGCAGTCGGCGCGGCAATGCCGCCGTACTAAGCGCTTGTGGCCCAGCGAGAATTTGTTCCCGCAGTTGCGCTACGCTATCGCCGGTAAAAGGCCGCCGACCGGTGAGGGCTTCCCACACCGCAACGGTCCATGCAAACTGATCGGCCGCGGGCCCCACGGCTTGACTGCACCACTGTTCGGGCGACATATAGGCGGGCGTGCCTAGCAGTGATCCGGTTTGTGTCAGCTCCGCCGTTGATGCTGCGGAACTTCGGGTTGAGCTCGAAGCCTGCGATGTGGTTGTCGGTGCATCAACTGTCAACGTTTGCGCCATCGGATGGACCTGCACGCCATCGGCTGGCAGCAAGCTCGGTGGGAGTTCGACCGAACGCGCCAGGCCAAAATCGGTAACCAGCACATCCCCGTGGCTGCTGCGTAGAATGTTGTGCGGCTTAAAATCGCGGTGCACAACGCCTTTGGCGTGAGCGGCAATCAAGCCCTGACCGGCCGCGACAAAGGTAGTAAGTAATTCGTCGGTGGTGCGCTGGGTTGCGCGTTGCCAATCGGCGACCGTCGTACCGTCAACCAGTTCCATTGCGATAAAATCGCGGCCGCCGACGCTGCCGACTTCATGTACGGCGACCACGTTGGGGTGACTTACTTTCGCCATCGCGCGAGCTTCGCGTAACAACCGCGCGCGGGCTTCGTGATTGGTGTCATCGCGCAGGACTTTGAGTGCCACTGCCCGTTCTAAATCTGGATCGATGGCGCGGTAGACAATGCCCATGGCACCGCGGCCGATTTCGCGTTCGATAGTGTAGCGGCCAAAATTGCCCAACAGGTTATCGCCGTCGGATTTTGGCTCAACGGTGCTCGGGCCTTTGGCGCCGGCAGTAACCGTATTGGCGAGGAAATCCGGTGAGTCGTTCATGATAGTTTAGTTACGCCAGTTTCACGTCGCGGATTAGGCGAGCATAGGCGTCGGTTAAACGGGTCGCGAGTTCGGCAACTTCATCGACCAAGATCGTTGCCATCGGTGCAAGCCGGCTGCCTTGCGCGTATAACAATGTGACCACGCGTTGTTTGACCAAAATTGGCGCGACCACCATGTCAACTGGATCTATTTCTCCGTCGAGTGCGGCCCATAACGCCGTCTCGACCGGATGTGGAATGCACGGTGGCAAACCATGGAACAGCCGTTGGGTGTCATTGGCATCTTGAAATGCTGAGACGCCAGCGAGTGGCAGCGAGAGTGTAGGAATAATGTTGCTTTGACTGCGCGCTACGTAGCCGCACCAGCCTAGCGCGTTGCTATCGCGAATCATAAAGGCCACAAACGCCGAGGTTCGGCCACGGCCAAATTGAATCAGTGCTTGCGCCAGTTGATCGCGATGTTCGGCATCTTCAATGCGCTGACAAATCTCAGCGAACGGCGTTGCTAAGAGTTGATTGGTGGATGCTGGAATCGACGACGGTCGGCGGCGACGGCGCGGTTCGAGGGTGAACGCAGGTGGCATGACGATACCGCCGGCCGGTTGCACTCGGCGTCGGTTATCGGTCGCGGTTGGGGCATCCAACGCGCTTGCCGATCCACCGGATCGAATGAATCGAGCGCGGCGCAATAGGCCAAAATGGCGTTCGAGAAAATACACGCCGCGCAGCTCGGGTACGATATACGGTGCGATTTGCGCGCCCAACTGTTGCGCTACATCGTCGATCAGCGCGTTATCAAATGGATCAATAAATGCGACCGCGATGGTGGTGGCCACTGTGTCATCGCCGGTGATGATGCCGAGAGGAATCGCGCCGCGCGTCACCGCGAACTCCGCTCCGAGCTTGCTGAGCAACGCGTTGGGCGCTTGTTCAAGCATCTCAGCTGTTGCGGAAGGAAAGCCGGTGAGTTCTTCGAGGTATTCGGCCAGTTGCTCCAGCTCGATGTAGCCAAGTTCAACTAAGTTGGTACCCAGCCGGCCGCCGAATAATACTTGGTTGCGCAACGCTGCATCCAATTGGCTTTGACCAATCGCTGCGTTTTGCAAAAGCAGTGCACCAAGTTTCATTACCGGTGCCGAGCATAGCAGAAATGCTCAAAGCTATGCGTAACGGGTGGGGTCGGGAATACCTGCATCGACAAAGCCTTTTCGGCGCAGGGCACAGGCGTCGCAACGGCCGCATGCCAAGCCGGCCGCAGTTGGATCGTAGCACGAGTGGGTTTGGCTGTAGTCGACGCCCAGGGCGACGCCGCGCTCGATAATTTGCGCTTTGGTCAACTCAATGAGCGGAGCATGCAACGTGAAGCCGCCTGCGCGCGTGGCAACTTGTGCCAGCGCTTGAAACGCTGCAATAAACTCGGGCCGACAATCGGGATACCCACTGGCATCGAGAACATTGACCCCGACGAAAATATCGCGCGCACCAAGCGACTCAGCCCACGCGAGTGCAAGTGAAAGCAATACGGTGTTGCGCGCCGGCACGTAGGTTGAGGGTACATCGCCGGTTGCACCGATTTCGGCGAGGCTGCGATCTTTGGGCACCGCGATGGCGCGGTCGGTCAGGGCCGATGCCGCCAGCGGCGACAGATCGATTTCAATAATGTTATGGGCTTTGGCAGCGAAGGCGGTTGCCGCTCGTCGCGCAGCGTCGATTTCGACTTGATGCAATTGGCCATAGCGCACGGTGAGCGCGTAGCACTCAAACCCCGCAGCGCGTGCCATGGCAAGAGCGGTCGTGGAATCGAGGCCGCCAGACAGAAGAACAATAGCTTTGAGCATTTGCATACTACTTGCTGGGTTCGCTGTTTAGTGGCTTTGCGCGAGTCGCAAAATTTTGCCGAAGACATCGCCGGTTTCAGGATCAATCGCCGGGTCAATAAATAGACGGGTCACCGCCGTGTTGCGTAAACCATCGAGCATTTCGTCAGAAATCATTTCACCAGCGTCGAGGCCAACCGCAAAAAGCTCTTCGCCGGTGCCCATACTTTTGGCAAATGTTTCAGCGAATTCGCCGGTCGAAAACAGAAAACCGTAGGGTCGACGACACCACATGTCTTGACCGTTTGAAGTCAGATACCAAATTCGCGGTGGCAGAAACGACACCAGTTCGTCCATCGAAGTAACGTCTTGGGTTTTGTCATCTTGGTCAGCGCTCATGACGCGTACCCTGCCTCAAAACCTCAGGCCGCGACAAGGCTTTGCGCCGTGTTCCAAGCCGTCCACGCGCCGGTTCGACCGCCAGTTCGTAGTGGATTGGCCGCTGACCTGGTAGACTTCGCGCATGTTGCACGTCCGTTCTGGTTTTGCTTGCGCTACGCTTTTTGTGATTGCCGTTGGCTGCGGCGTTGCGGCGGGCTGCGGCGCTACCGCAGCGTCGAGTAAAAATCCTGGACTCGGTTCGGGCAGTGGCAGCGCCACCGAAGATCCAGCAACCGCGATCTCGCCGGTGATTAGCAAAGAAATCTTAGCGCGCGAACCTGTCGCGAATACCGCCAGTATCAAGCATATCCTTATTGGTTGGCGCGAGCTTGGCGATAAGCCAGGTGGTCGGGTACACGAACGCGCAGCGCAACGGTCCAAAAAAGATGCCGAGGCCGAAGTAACCGCTCTTCTCGAAAAACTGAAAGCTGGCGCTGATTTTGATTCGGTTATGAAGGCTTCATCTGAAGATGAAGGTAGCGCTTCGATCGGTAAACTCTTTGAAGTAACACCCGACGCACAATTGGTGATCGAATTTCGCCAGCTCGGTTTGCGCCTCAACGTCGGTGAAATCGGCGTCTGTGAATCCGACTTTGGGTTTCATATTATGAAACGCTACAAGTAACCTTGATCGAGCAACTTGCGTTTTGCAGTGTTACGCTAGTCCGACGATGAAACTGTTATTGCTGTGCCCCTCGATCGCCATCGCTGGCCTAGCGTCGTGCCAGCTGGTCTTTCGCGAAGGCGGTCAAGATACCGTCAACAACGATGCGGCAGTTGGCGACGCGGCGACGCGACCTGTTAACGTTATTTTTGCAGTAACCCACGATAGGCGCGCGCAACGCAGCGAATAAAAAACTACTCCGTGGCGTCGTCGCCGTCGTCGGTTTGTCGCGAATCGAGGGCGTATTTGCGAATCAGCTCGCGCAAGTGTTTGCGATCGATCTGGGCTTCGCGTGAAGCGGCCGACAAGTTCATCTTGTGCTTCTTCATCAGATCTTCGATGTATTCGCGCTCGAACATCTCAACTAGCTGACCTTTAGCTTCTTTGAATGGCAGGTCAGTGCGCACGCCGAATGAAGGCGACTGCGCTTCGGCGACCAATGCGTCGTCGAGATTGATGGTGTCGCCGTGGGCCAACAAGCAAGCGCGTTCCATCACGTTGCGCAGTTCGCGCACGTTGCCAGGCCAGGCGTGCCCGCACAGTACTTTCATGTCTTCGGCCGACACCCGCAGGTTGGGCCCAAACGAATTAACGAAGTGTTGAATCAGCAACGGAATATCGGTGCCACGTTCACGCAGCGGCGGCACACCGACGCGGATGACTGCGAGCCGGTAGTACAAGTCTTCACGAAACGATTTTTTGGCAACTTCCGAGCGCAGGTCGCGATTGGTTGCGGCGACAACCCGCACATCGATTTTTTCGTAGGTGTTCGAGCCGACCTTGCGCACCGCGCGTTTGTCGAGCACGCGTAGCAGCGACGGCTGTAAGTCGATCGCCATCTCGCCAATTTCGTCGAGGAAAATGGTGCCACCGTTGGCTTCGGCAAATGCGCCACGGCGATCGCCGATAGCACCCGTGAAGCTGCCTTTAACGTGACCAAACAGCATCGACTCGATCAATTCACGCGGCACCGAGCCGCAATCAAACACTACGAACGGGCCGTCGCGCCGAGTCGAGTGATTGTGCAGTTCTTCGGCGATGAGTTCTTTGCCAGTGCCGGTTTCACCTTCGATCAAGACGGTGGCGTTGGTTGGTGCCACGTCTTGCAGCATGGTGAACATCTGCCGCATTTTGGTATCGCCACCAACAATCGAACCAAACCGGCTCAGCGGCGATGGCACCGGTGACACCGCTTCTTCGTCAGGCAAATATTTGATGACGGTGCGACCGAGTTTGATCTCGGCGCCAAACCCAATGGCGATTTTTTCGATGCGCGAATCGGTGGCACCCATGAGGAACGAGCCGTTGGTCGAACCCGAGTCGACCATCATAACTTCGTCGCCAATCAAGTGGGCTTCGAGATGTTTGCGCGACACAGTGTTGTCGGTCAGCGCAAGATCGCACGTTGAACCAGAGCCAAATGAAATTGGCTGGTCAACTAATCGGACGGTTTCACCACGGTCGGGACCCTTGATGACCAAAAAAATGCCGCCACGACCCTGACGTGAATACGACGGCGTGTCATCTAACAGAGCAGTAGCGTTGCGTGGATCGCGTGTCATCCCGGGCGCTTATGGTAGCGCCGACGTGGGTATAAAGTCCACGCAGTGATCACAACTTCGGCCCCGACATGCCCACGACAATCGCAGCGATCGCACCGGCAATTACCACGGCGACGGCGGCCATCCACCAGCGCAGTCGAAACCCGCTAGCACTGGTGGGAGCTTTCGCTACCTTTGAGGTGCCAGGTTCGATTTTTGACGCTTTTTTTTTATTTTTATCAGCGACGTGAGCGGCATCGTCGGCACCGGCCGCTTTTACTGGGAGCCGTGCATTGACGCTCAGTGGTGTGGGCGATGCCATGCGATCGCGCACTGGCGCGATACGTAGTGGGCTTTGCAGTGCGTAGGGCGGGTTGGTTGGCGCGCTATGCCCGTGATTACCGGGCCAGGCTGGCGATGGATCGCCAAATTGCACCAATGGGTTTGCGCCGGTTGCACCTGCGCTCGCACCGGCTTTGCTAGGGCCGTCATTTTCTTCGTCGATCATGTTGATGATCGACGTCAGCTCGCGGCCCCGAAAGCCCGCTGGACTGGCCGCTACATCTGGCCGCAATGCACGCGCATCACCAAGCCCCATGCCGGAGGGTGGCAGCGTCGGGGCGACCGGCATCGCATAGTCGTCTTCATCTTCGTCGTCGCCGATGAGCGCCGTACCGGGGCGCGGTCCGTCGTCGTCATCGTCATCATCATCGCGCCAGGTTGTGGTTGGGCCGCATACTGCAATCAGTTCATCGGCAAGCTCGCTCGACGACATCAGGAGCCCGTGGCGATGCGCGCAACGGGTTAAGGCTTCGTTGAGTTGGCCTGCAGTTTGGTAGCGTTCGGCGGGGTCAATGCTGAGCGCTTTTTGCAAAATAAAATCAATATCCGACGGTACACCAGGCAATTTGCGCGACACCATGGGAATGGGCTGCGAGTAGATTTCGTCGGCCGAGGTCAACATGCTGGCCGAAATAAACAGCCGTTCGCCGGTTAACATCTCGTACATGCAGACCGCGGCTGAATACAAATCCGAGCGGTGATCCATCGGTTCGCTCTTGGCTTGCTCGGGTGACATGTAGCCGATTTTGCCTTTGACCCGATAAAACAAAGATGTGTGGGTCGCTGCTTTGGCGATACCAAAATCGGTCAATTTGACTTCGCCATCGAACGACACCAACAAATTGGATGGCGAAACATCGCGATGGATCAGTTTGAGCGGTTCGCCGTTGAAGTCGCGCTTGGCGTGGGCATAGGCCAAGGCCGCCAGCACTTCGCGAGCAACGAACAGTGCGGCACTCGCCGAAAAACGCTTGCCGCGGCGTTTGGCTCGGCGCAACAACGAGCGCAGGTCACCACCCGCGAGATACTCCATCACGATGAAATAATCTTGGCCGGCCGTGACCAGATCGATGGTGTGAATTATGTTGGCGTGATCGAGCGTGGCCGACAGCTTCGCTTCGCGCAAAAATAGCTCGATAAACTCTTCTTGTTGCGTGTACTCGGGCAACAACTGTTTGAGCACCACGGCTTTTTCAAAGCCACCGGCACCGAGTTTTTTGCCGATGTAAATCGCACCCATGCCGCCTTCGGACAAATACTCCATCACGACATAGCGGTCGGCTGGAGCTTGCGATGTGGCAACAGGCGGTTTCACGGGCCCGGTGAGTGTATCATTATGGGGTGGCAGATACGCAACGGTACGGCTTGGAAGCGCTGCGCGACGTACGTCGAATTGATGAATCGACCGAGCAGCAAGAGGTTGCCTCACAGGCCGAAGCGATGCGGGCAGCGCAGCAGCGCGCCGACGCTGCGCAGGCTCGGGTCGATGCGCAGGCGCAGGTTGTCGCGCAACGCCAAGACGCGCAGCACACTCGCTTGATGCAAGGTGCGTCGGCGCATCTCACTGTCTTGGCGATGCACGCCGCTGCCCGGCAGCGCCAACGCTTGCGGGTGTTGGCCCAAGATGCCGACCGCCTGGCCGCCGTGGCGCGTGGTCAAGATGTGCAATTTGACACGGCGCAACAGCAATTGCGTCAAGCACGGGCCGCGCGTGCGTTGTTGGATCGGCATTTTGCAGCGTGGCGTGCACGTCGGGCTAAACACCAAGGTAATCGCGAGCCGTGACCGAGCGGTGGCGCACGACCGAGGCGGTGGCGCACGCGCGGCCCTGCCTAAACGGCTAGCGAAAAATCGCATCTCGTGTAAACAATCGTTAAGTCGCGCTCGGCCACTGGGCCTTGGGCGCGGTGCGCGCTACCATGCGCAACAGGTTCGCGTTTTGACTCCTTTACTGCTCGTTACCGGTTTTTTAGGCTCCGGCAAAACCTCGCTGATTGCAGCGTTGTTGCGCCGGCGTGCCATGCGCCAGGCCGCCGGTCGGATTGGCTTGTTGGTCAACGAGTTGGGCGCGGTTGGCATCGACGGTGATCTGCTTGCCGACGGCATCACCGCGCAAGTGGAGCTGCCCGGCGGCTGCGTATGTTGTGCGTTGGGCGATGATTTGGCCCAATCGATCCTGGCGATGCTCGACCAGCAACCCGATCTCGACGCAATCATTTTGGAAACCACCGGCGTTGCGGAACCGCTGCCGATCGCGTGGGCGCTTGAACGTCCACCGCTGGCCGACCGCGTACGGCTTGCGAGTGTGATCACGTTGGTCGATGCCGAAAACTTTTTGGCTTCGCGGGCCTTGTCGGCATCGGTTGATGCCCAGGTCGCCTACGCCGATATTTTGATTCAGACTAAAGGTGAATTGGTTGCGCCGGCGATATCGGCGGATGTCAAAACCGTGGCGATGGGGTTAGCCGAACGAGCGTTATGGTATGCGGTGCCGACCCTCGAAGCAGCGCAGATTGTCGACGATATCGTCAGTGATCCGCCGCTGCATGTGAGTGAGCGAGCAGCGCGACCGCCGATGGATGATTGTGAACCGGGCTGTGATCACGCCAACCATAAACACAATCGTGCGTCGGTGCATGGCATCACGAGCGTCGCGATGGCGTTGCCAATGACCACCATTGATGCTGAAGATTTTGAAGATGCCATCACCGCAATTCCAGATAATGCGGTGCGCATCAAGGGCATCACGCGTGTCGCGTTACCTGCCGGCGAGCGGTGGATCGCTTTTCACCGCGTTGGGCCGCGTTATTCATGGGCACCGTT
>JAYWHS010000553.1:0-3463 GCA_043777635.1 Kofleriaceae bacterium
CAGCACACAACGTGCCGATGGTGGCGAGTTCCGACGCGCATCGGCCCGAAGAAATTGGCGCGTATCAATGGATGCCAACGCTGTACGATGTTGCGATAACCCCATGAGACCTATGCTGGGGCTGGCGTTGCTGATGGCCAGTACGACCGCCCGTGCCGAGAGCCTGGCCTTAACCGCGAGTCAACCAACCGGCGGCGCGACTCCACCAACGACGCGCGCAGCTCCACCGCCTGAGCAGCAGCTCAGTCATCTGGCCCGTGCCTTGGCGGCGCGCCAGCGCGGCGAATTGTCTGAGGCAATCGACCAGCTACAAACCTTGTTGGCCCATGACCCGACCCAGCGCAATGTTGCGTTTGAACTCGCCACTACGTTGGCGTGGAATCACCAACTCAATGATGCCCTGCGCTTGTTTATCCGCCTGAGTGACGCCGAGCCAACCGACCTTGGCGCCGCCGTTGCCGTGGCGCGAATTCAAGGTTGGCAAGAGCACTTCGATCAAGCACGGGCACGGTTGGACCAGGTGTTACAAGTTGCGCCCAATCATGTCGAAGCGCTGTTGACATTAGGCATGATGGAGCTCGCAGCCTTACATCGCGACGCTGCTGAAGCAACTTTTGCCCGGGTGTTGCAAATCGATCGAACCAACCCTGAAGCTCAGCGCGGCTTACAAAACGGTGCCACCGCAACCCGCATCGGGATCCGGATGATCGTCGAGTATCGAGCCGGCCAGGATATTTACAGCGTACTGGGGATGGCGAGCTACCGCATCACACCGCGCGCGACGGTGCTGCTCGAAGGCGGCCAGGTCTCACCGATCGCGGCAGACCCAGCAACACAACCGGCGGTCGAATGGCGCGTCGCGGCCGGTATGAGCTATCGCGGCAAGAAGCTCGGCGGTGCCATGCTCATCGAAGCTTTGCCCGATCGCCATGCCGGCGGCGTGTTAGCCAGTGTGGAAACTGCACGTGGGCGCGTGCATGTCGGCGCCATGGCACGGCTGCGCCACGATGGTGATGTTAGTTCGATCTTAACCAACGTGTGGACCTTGGTCGATTTGCCGAAGGCATATGCCGTCGGGGCATCGGTGTATGGGTCGCAAGAGTTGGACCAACGTCGTATTTCGCTGCGCGGCCGTGTCGTGCTGCCACCGATCGTGGGCGCGGTTGGCCAACTGATTGCCGAGCGTCGCGGCGATGGCGAGTTCGGCGTTGGCATGGTGGCTGACGCCACGTTGCGTAGCCAGCGTCAAGTTGGCGTCTCCCTGATGGTTTGGCCAAGCATATCGCAAGCGTGGTTGGGCATGACATTCGGGTTACGGCTGTAGCTCACACAGCGGCAACGATCTGAGCGCAAATGATCGATACGCGGACGCTTGCCACTATCGGCTGGCTCGCACTCGGTGTTCCAGCGACGTCGGCCACATGCGCAACGGCTTGCCTCGCTCACCGAGCCGTACGGGTAACCAGCTTCGACAACCCAAGTAAAATCACTACCGCGATCGCAGACCAAATCCAGACAAACCTGCGGCGCCGTTGTTCACGCTGCCCAACCACGGGGTGGCTCGTTGCTGGTGCCACCGCTTGCACTTGCACTTGCTGCACGCTGATGCGTTTTGCAACGCCCAACGTGGTCCATGTGGTTGCGGTAGAAATCGCCGTCGTGGTGAGTAACGCGGAAAAATCCGGCACTGGAGTTGGGCGCGTTGCACTCCACAATTCGAGTTGGTTGGTAGCGCTGCGAACCAACATGGCTTGCGCCGGCGCTTTGTAGGGCGCACGAGTGGTAATGCCAGCCATCGGTTGTACATCCTCGTAGTTCTGCCGCGCTGGGTGAATTTTTACACACGCACTCCCACATGTCGCGGCCAAGACCCACGGCTCGCTACTAAATCGCTGCGCCAACGGACCGAGAATCGGCCCCAACGCCACGGTTTGGTCCCAGGTCAGTGGCTCGTCGAGCAGCAATACGGGCCGATGGGTCAGCTCGGTGAAAAATGAAGCGATACCGTCGTAGCGTTGAATCTTACGCGGCAACACCAATGCTCCGGTAGGATCGATCCATGCCCACAGCTCGCCTTGATCGTCACCGCAACTGACGCTCGGTGGTTCGGTGACCGTGATCATCACACCAACTTCAATCATGCCAACCACCGCGTTGGTAATTGGCAAAGGCAGCCGCACCTCGTTGCTGCCCGCGACTAAATCGAACGATTCGATAATCATACCTGCGAGGTCGACATCAAGGCGCAACCGGCGACCTGCGGCGATCGTCGGCGGCGCGCGAACCATGAGCCGCAGCTCAGCGCCGGTAGTTAGCTCGGTGTCCAACGGCTTGCTCCACTGCATCCGCATCCGATGCTGGCCTGGCCCCGCCGCTCGAAACCCACCAGGGAATTGTTCCGAAACTTGCGCAACCACCGCTTGGTCGACCACCAACGGTGGGGTTTGATTGATTGGCAGGTCGCCAAATTCGCATGGCCATTGCGCACACGCTGCCGCAAGTTGCGGATCCGCGAGCACCTGGCCTGCAATACCTAACTGCGCCACCCGTTTGGCGACAATGCGTAGCCCCGTCGCGGTGACGCTGAGATTCACGGTGTCGCGTGGCAACGTTGCATCGATCACGACGTCAACATCGGCCGGTCCGCCACTGCGGCGATCTTGCACGGCAAAACCGTGACTACGCAGTGCACTATCGATTTGTAAATATCCAACAACAAGCTCCGGCGGCGTAGTCGCCGCGCCAGCTTGGGCGAAGCTAATCGTGACGGGTGCTTTTCGTTCAAACCAAAATTGCAACAGGTCTTGATAGCTGCGCGGCCCCTCGGCCACCGGTGTCGTCAAGGTGCTCGTCGGCGCCAGCACCAGCCACGCTTTTTCGCGAAAATCGAGCGCACAATGATCGAGCCCTTGAATCTGCAGATGGATCACCACGGCAACCACATGAAAGCCCGGCGTCGGTGCACCGAGCGCAACACCCCCATCGCGCAAAAAATGTCCAACGCTGTCGGTGACCGTTGGCACACCATCAACTTCGACAGTCACTGTCGAGGTATCTAGCTCGACAAGCGTAGAAACTTGAATGTCCAGATGTAACGTTGCTGTACCGCCGGGGAATTTCCCTGTGAACTGGTAGGTGTCGCTGCCACCCCGTAACATCGCCGGGGTATTGGGCAATGCGACTGTGGTCGTTGTCGAAGTGGCAGACGCGGACGGCGGCGGCTCGCTTGGCAGTGCCCCGAAAGATTCTGCCGACGCTGGCGTAGCCGCAAGTACGTTGCTGCCGCCCGCCACAACCAGCACGTATGCTGTAATCAAGGTACGTAACCCAAGGCAAAGCATTAGCTTCGAGGTACGCAAGAACGAGACCAACCCCGCGTCGCAACTGTGCACGCCCTTTGCAAGAGCTTGAGTCGTGTCGAGTCTTCAACAAGCCGAGCTGCGCGGTATCGCCAAAACCCTGC
>JAYWHS010000554.1:0-3462 GCA_043777635.1 Kofleriaceae bacterium
TTCCAAGGCCCAGAATTTAAGCGGCTGATCGACCGCGTGCGTGCCGGCTTTCGTGTTGGCAAAGCCGCCAAACCAGATTCGAGTCGCAAGATTTCCATCGAGCAGTTTGTGGTCGGCGCGGGCTTTCGCGGTGACGCCCGCAAGGCGGCTCCGGCGGTGATGCAAAGTGCAGCCGGGGCCCAGACCCGAGGCGCAGTGCGCAGCCCGGTGGTGAGCGATATGGGTGCGATGCAGCGAGCAAGCGTGCCGGCGGTGGCGGTACCCGTGATCGTGCCGGCCACTGTGCAGGCACCGAAGGCGGTAGCCATGACGGCGAAACGATCAACAGCAAAACCGGTTGCAAAAGCCACCGCTGCCATCACGCGCGGCAAAGCCAAGCCAATCGCGAAACCCAAGGCCAAGCCCGCTGCCGGCAAAGCCAAGACACCCAAAAAACCTGCCGCCAAAGTCGTCAAGGCTACAGCGCGCAAGAGCCGATCATGAAGCCACCGTTGCGCTTAGTTATTGATGCGTGGGGCACACCACCGGCACGCAAAATTGCACAAGCTGTGGAGATTCTGCACGCTGGCGGCGTGTGCGCGTACCCAACCGATTCGATCTACGCGCTGGGTTGCGCGATCGAATCCAAAGACGCAATCGAGCGCATCTTTCGCGCCCGCGGCATGGCTAAGCATCGCCGGCTGGCATTGATTTGCCCCGATTTGTCGACGGCATCGCACTACGGCATGTTTTCCCAAACCGCGTTTCGTTTAGCCCAGCGCATTTTCCCGGGACCGTACACATTGGTGGTGCCAGCCACCCGCGAAGTACCAAAGACGTTAACCGAAACCAAACGTCGTACCGTTGGTATTCGCATTACTGCGCATCCGATTGCAGCAGCGTTGACGCAAGCGTTGGGCCGGCCGTTGCTGACGTCGAGTGCAATTTCGCCAGAGACCAACGAAGTGTGCCGCGACGCTGACGAGATTCTGGAAGTCTTTGGCAAGTTCATCGATGTGGTCATCGATACCGAGCAGACCAATAGTGAACCGTCGACGGTGCTTGAATGTCTGGCCGACGAGATTGTTGTGATTCGCGAAGGCCAAGGCTCGCTCGACGGTATTGTGTAGATATCAGCCTAATCAAGGCAGGACGAGGGCGCTGCACCGTAACGCAGCGATGTCACAATTGCCGTCTGGCAAAGCAAAACAATCGACGCTGCCCAGATGGTTGGTGTAATAACCTGATTGCTCGGTTACCAAGCCGGTAATGGTCGTCGTTAAGGCTGAATCGCCGCGAACGTGGAACTGCACCAGCGTGCAGGCCTGCGCTGGCAAATGCATCTGCCATCGCATCGGCTCGTCGGTGACAGCAATCGTCACGTCGATGGCGACGGGGCTTTGGTTTTGCAACACAACGACGTTGTTGTCGTTCAGGACTGTCAGGCCGAGCACTGCGACGATCATCACCATACACAGCAACACCGCACCACCCAGCCAATAAAACCATCGCTGCACAAAAGCACCCTAGCACACGGGCAAGTCCGCGCTCCGACCTCAATTTGTCGTATATCGGCCCGTTTTCTAAGCGATTTCTTGACCCCAGGGCAGTAGGTTCGCTAGCGTTGCTAATCATGGTTTGCGTCATCACATACCGCTCGGTGCGGGCGCTCGGAGTGCGTTGAGCGCAACCGCTCGCCAACCGGCTGGCACGGCTACGCCGCCGGTAGCGGCACGCTCGCCTCATGCAGTTCGCCCTGTGTGGATCGACGGCGATCCGGTATTTGCAGCGCAGGCCAACCTGATCATTGCAGCGCGTGGCCTGACGTTGGCGATGAGCGCCAATGTCGACGATGCGGTGTTCGCGTGGTCAACCGCGCGGCCGCTCGACGGTGCTACCGCAGTTGAAGTTGCAGCGTTGTGTGCGCGTGCCGCTGCGCGTGGCGTGCCGGCTGTGGTGTTGGCACCCAGCGCGAGTGGTCAAGGCCAAACCGCGATTGAACAATCGGCCGCGTTGGCATTTTTGCGTGCCCACGCAGCGGTGGTTACGGCCGATCCAGATCTGTGGCTTGAAGCGATTGTGATGTTGTCGCGTTGGCCGTTGCCGCGCGGCGGCAGCGTGGCTTTAATCGCCGAGCCCGGCAGTTGGTTGGCGGCCCAAGCCGCCGCACTCACGGACAACGTAGCGCTGCCAAGGGTTTGGTCTGCGCTCAATGCACCGCGCGAAGCCTATGACGAGCGCGGCGACCGGACCGATATTGTTTTGTACGATGCGGCCCTCGGTGCACCGACGGTGCAACCCGCTGCGGATGCATTGTGGATCGGTGTGGTTGCGCGCGCCGAACTTGGCGGCGACGCTTCGGCACTGGTCGGGGCTCGTCCGGCCCTTGCAGCGGCAACGTTGGTGGGTGCTGCCGCCGAGCGCATGACGATTGGCTTAGGACCGGCCCGCGCTACCGATAACCAAGATCTTGAAATTGATACCGAGCGGGTGGCGCGCCAGGTCGAGCGACTCAGCGACACTGACGAACGCGTCGGCGATCACGAAACCAAAGCAATGTTGGCGTCGTATGGTGTGGTAATCACGCGCCAAGCAGTTGCGACCACGGCATCGGCGGCGTTGCGCATTGCCAAACGTGCCGGCTTTCCCGTTGAGCTTAAACCGTGGGGGCCGTCGGTGCGCAGTGAGCGCGATGGCTGCCCAGTTGAAACCAATATTACTACGGGTGCCGATGTGCGCCGGGCGTTTTCGGCGGTGCTTACGGCCAACGGCCAATCAGCCGAAGAAGAAGACGGCGCTGCGGTTATTGTGCGCGAGACGCCACCGCGTGGTCGTGAACTGGCTGCATCGTTTGTAAAATTGCCGGCCATTGGGTGGACGGTGGTGGTGAGTGGGACGGGCCATGCTGTGCCACTCGCTGCGCCAGCGCCGTTGCGGATGGTTGATGCGTTGGCCTTGGCCGGGCAATTGTTGGCGTCGCGGGCCAGCGAAGCGGAGCCGGATAGAGTGGGGCTTGCGACGTTGTTACGGCGCACGTCGCATTTTGTGATCGATCATCAAACTCGATTTCGCCGGGTTGAGTTGGCACGGATTGTCGTTGGGGCACGGGGGGAACGGACGGTTGTCGTCGATGCGTATGCTGAGTTGTAGGAGTACCGGACTGGCGGACTGGCGGACTGGCGGAATTTCGGACTTTCGGACTGGCGGACTTTCGGACTGGCGGACTTTCGGACTGGCGGACTTTCGGACTTTCGGACTTTCGGACTTTCGGACTTTCGGACTTTCGGACTTTCGGACTTTCGGACTTTCGGACTTTCGGACTTTCGGACTTTCGGCTCGACGGTAGGAAGGGCGTGCTGCTGAGGATGAAGGCAAGGCGCGGAAGCGGCCACCACCAAGATGGCAGGTGACTGTGAAGGAGTGTCAAGAGCGCCCGGTTCAAAGGATCAGAGTGGTTCATTCCGGGCCCACGCGACGAGCGCA
>JAYWHS010000555.1:0-12125 GCA_043777635.1 Kofleriaceae bacterium
GGGGAAGGCTGGCCGGCTGGTGTCGTTGGCATCGTCGCTGCTAAGTTGGTTGATAAATATCAGCGACCAGCGTTTGTGGTTGCGATTGATCCAGCTAGTGGTGAAGGTCGGGGCTCGGCTCGCACCGCCGGCGGTGTTGACTTGTATCGCGCGTTGGCCGCGTCGTCGAAACATCTTGGTCGCTTCGGCGGACACGCGGCAGCCGCTGGGTTTGCGTTGCATCGTGACAACATCAGCGCGTGGCGTGAATTACTCAGTGACAGTGTCGCGCAACTGGCGGCCGGGTCTGGCCCCGTAGTGTCCGATCGCTGTGCCGATGCCGAAGTGCGGATCGATCAAATCGACGAGCGGTTGGCCTCGGAGCTTGCTGCGTTGGGCCCGTTTGGTCAGCAAAATCCGGCACCGGTGCTGCTGTTGCGTGGTGCCACCGTGGCTAGCGCGCGCCGGGTCGGTGATGGTTCACATTTGAAATTATCGCTGCGCGATGACAATCGCAGCGAGCGTTCGGCCATTGGTTTTTCGTTGGGCGATCGCCCGGTTACTGACGGCTGCAAAGTGAGCGCGCTGTTCGCGCCAACGATATCAACCTGGCAAGGTCGCCAACGTGTTGAGCTGTCGTTGCACGATGTTTGGGTCGAAAACTAACATCCGCTGAGATCTAACCAGGCATGCCGCATGCGTTAGCCAATAAACGCGCGCGCGTAGCCAGCGCTGGGTGGAATGCCGGCGACTTGGCAGTTGATTGTGGCGCAAAAGAGACGGACCCGTCCTCACTGCCAGTCACGTACGAGAATTCAAAAAAAATTCTAAGTAATGGGCTTTATGTGGCACTCAATAAAACGCCACTGGCCCACGTTTTTCGTGCTGCCGCTGGGTTGCTTTTTTGTTGCTGTCGCCAATTCGCCAAGTGCAACGAGTGCAGCCCTTCACGTCGCAACAGTGCCGAGATATCACCACTCGCCGTATACAGCGGCTCGAATATGTAGCTTCTCGGCTGTTGAAAACCACCGCCGTGTGGCCCGGTCTTTGACTTCGGTGCTGTTGGTCATTCCATTGATCATCGTAGATGCTTTTCCATCGCCCTCGACACGAATCGTTTGAGGTCGGGTGTCTCAGCTACGTTGGCACAGAGGGCAGCGGGTACGAACCGTGATGAACTTCATTGCCGACGCAATTACGCCAGTCTTCGACGCGTCGTGGGCGAGTTGAATCAGCTTGCATTTGCTCATCTTGTCTACACAATTGCTCGCTAGTGTGATCCGCGAGGAGCAATCATGCATAGGGTAATCAATGCGGTTTTAACTAGGTCCCTTGCGTCGCAGATCCGATGGTCTGCACCTGTGATTGTGATGTTGGTCGCAGCGCTAGCTGCATGCGCTACAAATTCTGAGGTGGCGGCGGTCGATGCAAGCACCCCCATACTGCGAGTCACCAGCAGCGCGCTGATTGAAGGCGGAACGTTGCCTACATCGTTGAAGTGTATTCGCGATGGTGGCACTGGAGACTCGCCACCGTTGGCATGGACTGGCGCTCCGTTGGCAACACAGAGTTATGCGGTGCTTATTTATCATTACCCAAACGGCACGGTGCCCGGCGTTGACACACCGAATCACTATTGGTTGCTTTGGAATATCGGCAGCAGCGTGAATGAGTTAGCGCAAGGCAATAGCGCGCACATTGGCACTCAAGGTGGCGATAAAGATGGTCGTGCAATTGGTTACACACCGCCATGTTCGCCGATTGGAAGCGGAACTCACACGTATCACATTCGAGTGTACGCACTATCTGCAGCGCCGACCACGTTGGGCGCAACCGACAGCCTTGCGATTGACTATGCAACATTCATTGCAGCGATTAATCCACTTACGTTGGCCAGCGGCGAGCTGTCATTTGCCGAATCCAATTGAAACGTGGTAGCGCCGGTGTTCCCTGGTGGTGGTCGCGTGGGTCGCTGCGTCGTTGGATGTCATGGTCTTTTTAAAGCGATGCCGGATAGCTCAACGCAGGCGTTCGCAGACAAAAGGATACATTGCGGTTGGTGCAACGGCGGTATCACAAGGGCGATCATCCCAAGGGTCGCTGATCAGTTGCCCTTGCATCACGATGCAATCTTCTTGGTACGCGTTGCCACCATTGTTCGGTTCACCATTGCGCCACGGTGCGTAGCTGAACACTTCATTGGTGTCCCAGCGGAACACTCCTTCGGTAACGGTGTCAGTACCGCCCAGCATCGCTTCGCTCACGCCGACCAAGTCCGCGACAAATTGATGTTCAGCCTGGCTGGTGATGGTGGCCAACGTTGCACCACCTGCGGCATTGCAGGTCGCCATGGCGGTGCCACGGATCGATTTGGTGGTGAAGAACATGTAACAGTGATTGTTGGCTGGGTTGATCATTGCGGCATCACCGCCGACGCAAGGCGCCGGCGCCGCATCAATCGGCACCGCATCGATTGCTGCATCCGGCGGACCATCCGGCCGTAACCCCAGCTGCGGCTCCGTCAATTTTACGCCGCAGCCGGTCAGGACCAAGCAGGGTAAAAGGGTCAAGGCGTAGCGTGTCCGCATTGCCGTAGTGTGCCGCGTCATCACGGCAAAAAGCTAAGACTTTGTAAGGAAAACGGGTAGGCTTCCGCTGTGCCCGAATTGCCGGACATCACGGTGTACGTGGAACGCCTACGTGCCCACCTTGTGGGGCACGAGCTGCGCGGCATACGGCTGGTCAGTTCGTTCTTGTTGCGTACCGTTGAGCCGCCGTTGCAAGCAGCGATCGGTATGTCGGTGGTGGCAGTGGAGCGGCTAGGCAAACGCATTGTGATCAACCTAGCGTCGCCGAGTGCGTCCATGTTTCTCGTGTTGCATTTGATGATAGCTGGCCGGTTGCGTTGGAAAAAAACCAACGCCGCGTTGCCGGGTAAAATGGCGCTCGCCGGTTTTGACTTCGCGGACGGCACGTTACTTTTAACCGAAGCTAGCGCCAAAAAGCGCGCGTCGCTGCATGTGGTCGCAGATCGCGCGGGGCTTGTCGCCTTCGATCGTGGCGGGCTTGATGTCATGGTCGCCACGCCTAGCGAGTTTGCGGCCCGCTTACGGGCGGAGCGGCACACGATCAAACGTTCGTTAACCGACCCCACCGTGCTCGACGGCATTGGCAATGCCTACAGTGATGAGATCTTACATCAGGCGCGGTTGTCGCCGTTCCGGATGACGACAGCCCTCGATGATGTCGAGTTGGTGAAGCTACATCAGGCCTGCGTCGCCACGTTGCAGTGGTGGACGGCGCACTTGCGCACCGAAGTGGGTGACGGTTTTCCCGACGTTGTGACCGCATTTCGGCCGGAGATGGCTGTCCATGGTAAGTACAATCAGCCTTGTCCGGTTTGCGGACAAAAAGTGCAGCGCGTAGTGTACGCAGCCAATGAAGCCAATTACTGCGCGGTATGTCAAACCGAAGGTCGCTTGCTGGCTGACCGCGCACTGTCGCGGCTACTCAAAGCGGATTGGCCACGCACCCTCGAAGAATTAGAAGAGCGCAAGCTGCTCGCGAAGCCAATCTAACCGCTCAGCCGTCGCGTAACAGCTGATCGAGCCTGGCGATGATTGGTGGCAAGTGTGGGCGCTCGGTGAGCACCGGCAGGCACGGGTCGCTACCTAATGCCTCCATCCGGGCCAACGCATTGGCGATGGTAAATTGGGTTGCGACCAAGCCTGGCACAACTTCGTGCCACTGCAACGGCATCGAAACCGGCGCTGCCGGCATCGGGCGCACTGAAAAAGCCGAGACGATCAGTTGGCCATGGGCATTTTGGCCCCAATCGAGAAATACTTTGCCACCGCGGGCCTTGGGATTTTTCAGGGTGGTCGCCATCGTGGGAAAACGTTTTTCGATCACTGATGAAAGGAGAAACGCGATGCTGCGTGCATGCTCAAAGGTGACTTGGTTAGCCAGTGGTAGCATCACATGCAAGCCGGTTTGCCCGCTGGTCTTGACGTAGTTGGGCATGCCGATGCTGTCGCATAGCTCATGAATTGCCAAGGCGAGCGGCACTACGTGCTCACGCGGGGCCCCTTTAGGATCAAGGTCAATGACGGTCCAGGTTGGTTTTTCAAGTTCGTCGGTTGTACTAGCCCAGGTGTGGATCGGAATTGAACCAAGATTGGCGAGGTATGCGAGCCCGTCGGCGTCGTCGACCAGCAGGTAGTGAATCTCGCGTTCCGAACCTTCGCTCCACAGATTGATGGTGCGTAGCCAGGGCGGCGTCCAATCTGGCATGTCTTTTTGGTAGAACCATTTGCCGTCGATGCCGTCAGGGAAGCGGGTCAACACGGCGGGGCGGTTGTGCAAATACGGTAGAATCCAAGGCGCGATGTCGCGGTAGTATTCGATGAGTTGACCTTTGGTGATGGCAGCGTGTTCATCAGTTTTGGGCCAATAATTTTTTTTGGGATTGGACAAGCGTAACTCGCGGACCTGGGCGTCGAGTTCGTAGGCTGGAGTATCGACCGGTGAGTCATTGCCGTCGTCGGTGGGGTTGACATGCGCGAGCGTCGCGAGCGTCGTGAGCGAGTTGTCCGTGGTCAAGGCTGCCATCGCACCGGCGCTGAGTTCGCCGGTGTGACGCGCTGGCATGGTGCACTCCGCAGCAAGCCTATCGGGGCGCAAGCGTTCAAATACTGGAAAACGCAACGCATGGCCTAGTGGCCATTCGCGGTAGCGCACGCGGCACACCAGCGTCGGGACAAGCCAGCGCGCATCCGCAGAGTCTTCGGGCTTCGCAAACGTTGGTGTCCAGGGCGGTTGGCCGTCGAGGCTGGCCCGCAGATCAACCAGCTCCTGATCCGTAAACCCAGTGCCAACTTTGCCGGCCCACAGCCATTGCGCATCGTGCCAGATGCACAGATGCAACGCACCCAAACCAGCGCGGGCACCTTTGGGTGGCGTGAAACCACAGATAACAAAATCGGCTTCCGGATCTTGTTTGAGTTTTAGCCAATCGGCCGATCGTGCACCTCGATAAAGTGATGCAGCGCGTTTGGCCACTACGCCTTCGAGCCCGCGTGCTACCACGGCCGTCAGCATCGCTTGCCCCGCACCGACGATGTGGTCGGCATATTTTAACGGCCCCAAGACCGGTATCACGCGCTGCAAGATCGCCTTGCGTTCGAGCAGCGGGCGCGACCGAAGATCATATCCAGCGACCGCCAAACAATCGAACACCACGTACGTCACTGGCGTGGCCACTGCCGCTCGCATAATTTCCGACGCTTTGGCTAGCTGCGCGCGCGCTGCTAAACGGCGAAAGTCAGGGTGGCCGTCGCCATCAAAAAAAACCAATTCACCGTCGAGGATTAGCTCGCGATAGGGCAGTGCGCGCAGTGCCGAGGCAATTTCTGGAAACCGTTCAGTTGCGATTTGGCCCGACCGATAGCGCAACGCTGCGTGCCCGCTACCGGCAGCGGCAAGCGCTCGATAGCCATCGTATTTTAGCTCAAAGATCCAGGCCGGGTCGGTGAATGCGTGCTCGGCGGTTTGGCACAACATCGGCGCTACCGTAGCCAATGGCATCGGCGCAGCGACAACGGCAGCGACGCTCGGAGCGGGGCCCTCCGCACTCGCTGCAACCAGCGCTTCGACCGTTGCTGCGATGTTAGCACTGCGCAGCAATTCAGCGATGGTGAGACCACTGAGCACCGAGCGCGGTGACAGAGGTTGGCCCAAGGCACTAAACGCTTCGGACGCGGCGTCGCGTTTTTTGATCAAGAGCCAATCATTGGCACCCGGCGCACCGGCCCGGCTCGGGGCGTTGTTGCGTTTTTTGCCGGTATGCACCAGCGTGAACGCACCGCGCAATTTGTAGCCGTACAACTCGAACTTCACTTCACCGTCGAGGATGCCTTGCGCAGGATCGCCAATCGGCGCAAACCGGCCACGGTCCCAGCAGATCATCGGGCCCGCGCCATAGTTACCGACCGGAATCACCGCTTCAAAATTTGCGTACTCCAACGGATGCGCTTCAACCTTTACCGCAAGTCGTTTGTCGTCGGACTTCATCGAAGGCCCATGTGGAATCGCCCACGAAATCAACACGCCATCGATTTCCAAACGCAGATCGTAATGGACGCGGGTGGCGTGATGTTCATGCACCACAAATGTGCGTGCGCCGCGCCCGCTGGCAACACTGGCCGTACTGGCCATCGGTTCAGGCGTGGCTCCACCGGTACGTTTTTTGCGATACAAATCTAACGATGATTCTGAATGTATTTCAGATACTTGGATCTCAGCCGCAGCGTCGGGTGCGGGTTGTTCGGTGCGTGCGGTGATAGGAAGTTTTGATTTCGCCACGTAAATGCCGGTTACAATTAAAATATGTCAGCGCGATCCATCGGTACGGCCACTATTTCGTTCGGCTTGGTTTCGATTCCATCCAAGCTTTACACAACCAATGAGTCGGGAGGGGATATCAGCTTCAACATGCTGCACGCTGGTTGCGGGTCGCGGTTGAAGCAACAGTATATCTGCACCAAAGAAAATGTCGTCGTCGAACGCGACCAGATGACCAAAGGCTACGAGTACAGCAAAGGTCAGTATGTCGTGCTTTCGAGCGACGAGCTCAAGGCTCTCGATGCAGTGGCGACGCACACGATTGCGTTTGAAGAATTTGTGCCCGCTAGTGCTGTGGACCCGATGTACCTCGACAAGAGCTATTATCTAGGGCCAGATAAAGGTGGGGAGCGCGCTTACCGCCTGTTGTCGGAAGCGATGTTAGCCACCGAGTTGGTGGGGCTCGCCTCGTATTCGGCACGAGGCAAGCAATACATCGTGTTGGTGCGGCCGTTTCAAGGTGGCCTGATGATGCACCAATTGCGCTACGCCGATGAAATCAAGGCTTGGTCCGAAGTGCCCATAGGCGATTTGCCTGAGGTCAAACCTTCCGAACTCAATTTGGCCAAACAGATCATTCAACAAATCGCCAGCGACTCGTTTGTACCTGAGAAATACAAAGACGATGTGCGGGTCCGCATGATGGATTTGATCAACAAAAAGGTTGAAGGCCAAGAAATCACTGCGATGCCCGAAGCGCCACAAGGCAAAGTGATCGATTTGATGGAAGCGCTCAAAGCCTCGCTAGGTATGGCCGACGGCAGCCATAAACCGATGGTGACGGCACCGCAGACGGCGGCTGTCTCTACAGCCGAGGTGATTGAGTTGGCGGCGGTGCCGGTTAAGAAATCTCGAAAAAAAGCGGTGTAACAGCGCGGTTTGGCCAGCCATCGTAACGGTACACAGCTTGATCGGCTAACGCCTGCGCGCTGCGCTCAGATGGCGAATTACGAGTTTGGCGGCATGCGTGTCGCCGGCGCGGAAACGCTGCTGGTACAGCGCGGCAAGTTGAATATGGGCCTGGTGCAACGTGGCATCATGCTGAAGCGCTGCTTCAAACGCTGCAATCGCTAACGACCACGACCCACGCAGGTCGAGCACCAGGCCGAGGTTGAACCAATACATGCCTTCGGTCGGTGCGCTACAAACAGCTAAACGATAGTGCGCTTCGGCGATACTGAGTTGCGCGTAGCGATCGACTGCGGCGACCAGCGCTGCGTCGGTGCTTGTCGAGCCTGTAACTTTTACGTTGGCGAGTTCATGTGCGATACGCCCGAGTTGATTGTGGGCCTCGGCGTAGTCCGGGCGCTGCGATATCGCACGGTGGTAACAATAGCGAGCGTGGGCGATATCATCGTCCAGTTCTGCAGCGCTGCCACGCGCAAACCAATAGCCGGCGCTGGGCGCACGCTTACATGGTTTTGAACGGTTGCTGCCCGGGCTAGGAAGTTGGCCAGCGAGAATGCCAATAATCGCAGTGTGGCGGTTCATGCGATCCATCCTATGAACCTGGTCTGACATCCAGCGCGAGGCCATGATCGCAGGCGAAGCGTAGATACTGATTTGCTTATGTAAGCCAGCGACGCCTACGCCACGCGGCGAAACAGCAGAATCTTGAGATAATCGGCCTGGTCAAAGCTCACCGGATGGTCGGGCTCCGGCGCAAGGGTGGAGGTCAATGCAAACTCGCTGCCGAGCGCCGCGGTCACGGTCGCAGTGAACTCGGCCCGCGTGATGCGGCCGGTGCAACACGCTGCCACCAACGTGCCGTTTGGGCTGACCAAGGTGCGCGCGTGTTGGTACATGCGGCGATACGTGGCTAACACACTCGGCGCTTGCTCACGTCGGCTGGTCATTGCCGGTGGGTCGACAACGACAAGGTCATAGGTCTCGTGATGTTGGTACAGCCAGGTAAAGATATCGGCGGTGATGAACTGTTGCTTCGCGACATCATCGCAATGATTTTCGCGGGCAAAGGTTAACGCGGCTGCCGAGCTGTCAACATTGACGATCAGGTTGGCCCCGGCCCGTTCGGCGCAGCGCGCGAGCATGCCCGAATACGCGAACAAGTTCAGCACGCGTTGGCCAGCCAACGGCATGGCCGTGACCGCATGGCGCAAACCGCGCAAGTCCAAGTAGGCCCCGGTTTTTTGGCCGCTGCCGACGTCGGCGACAAACCCAATCTCAGCGTCGGTGAAGTGAACCAACGTGGACGCACTATCGGCTGCACTTGTGGTCCGGGCGTCTTGGGCAAGATCAACTCGGCGTCGCGCGGGTCGCCACAACACCTGGCGTGCATGGACGTGTTGTTGCACCGCACGGGCAGCGATGCGCGTCAGCACATCGGCACCTCGGCTGTAACTTTGGGCAACGATGATATCGGCAAATTGTTCGACCACCACGGCCGGTAACCCATCGGACTCGCCGGAGATCCAGCGAATGGCGTTGGTGGAACTGCTCAGAGTTTTGCGCTGCAACGCAGCGGTCGCTACCATGCTGCGAATCCATTCGGCTGTCGGCGCGATGGTGCCGCGGCGAATGACGCGAATCGCGATCGCACCCAAGGCTTGATACATGCCGTAACCCACGACCGTGTTGTTGCCGTCGTATAATCGCAACCATTGCCCATCGGCAAAGGGTTGCGCCGCCGAGCTCAAATGATCGCGAAAGATCCAAGGCTGGCCGCGATATAGCACCGCCGCTGCGGCTTTTTTGAGCTGGTAGCGCCGCGGCTGGGTTAACATGTTGTGTCCGAAACCCGGACAATGATCAAATCGGCGCGCCCGCCGGCAATACAGGCTTGGAGATCCGCAAGCGATGCACCGTCAGCCAAGATCGCCGTCGCAATGTGTAACTCATTGCGCACCACGTCGGCGAGTGGCGCGGCCGCCACCCGAGGACTTGCCGGACTCGCTTTGGCGCGAACCCCAATCATCGCGACACCGCACGCTTGTAAGTGCGTGGCATACGCTAAGGTCGCCGGCCTTTGCTCGCCGTGATCGTCGATCACCACGGCGACATGGGCAGCTTGTTGTTGGAAGTGCGCGAGCTCAATACCGGTGAGCTGCACATTTGTAGGCGGCACTACCACGAGCAACGAGCCGCCGGTGCAAGGCAACCAATAGGAACATAGCGTACCGTGGGTTGGCCCGACAGATAGTGATGCAACCACGCGGGCGCTGACGTCGGCCGTGGTCGTGGCAGGCTCGGACGATGGGCCAAATGCTGACGATTCCGCGAGCGCGACCAAGCGGCCGGGCAGGGTCAGTGGGCCCACGCGAACCGTCGACTCGGTTGGCCCGTTTGGCGACACTACGCCGAGCTCTGCTTCGACCCGCGCCGCGAGTGCGGCATCGCGTTTTTGCATGCTGGCATGACTCACGCGGCCGCTGCGGGTCATCAGACTATAGGCAAATTGCGCGGCGGACATGGCCATATAGCGTTCGGTGCCTTCGAACCATTCGAGACTGGTTTGGGCGGCGGCTTGCAAGCTAACGACCTCAGGTCGTCGCGCTGCTTGGTAACTCGCCAGGGCTTGCCCAAGGTTGGCCTCCGTGCTGATTGCATCACACAACGCAATGGCATCTTCGAGGGCGAGTTTGGTGCCAGAGCCGATCGAAAAGTGCGCGGTATGTACCGCATCACCGAGTAGTACAATGGGAATGTTATGGCGATTGCTGGCTTGCCACGATGCACATCGAATCATTGGAAAACTGCGCCAAATCGATCGGTTTTTGATCAGCGGGTGACCGGCAAGATCCTGCGCGAAAATATCTTGTAGCTTGGCGACCGTGGTGGCTTCGTCGGCATCGGCAAAACCAGCGTTGCGCCAGGTGGCATCGGTACATTCGACAATAAACGTTGAGCCTTGGTCGGCATAACGGTACGCATGCACGCGAAAAAGTCCGTACGGCGTCTGAGTAAACAGAAAGGTGAACGCACGAAACGGCACCGTGGTACCGAGCCACACAAATTTATTGGGCCGCGCATCGACGTCGGGCACAAACTGATCTGCGAACGCGGCGCGCACACCGCTGGCCACCCCATCGGCGGCGACTATCAAATCACAGTCGGTCAATGCGTTGGCGTCGGGTAGGTCGGTTTCGAACAAAACTTCGACGCCGAGGTCGATGGCCCGCGCCTGCAAGACGGCGAGCAAGCCGCGTCGTTCGATGCCACAAAAGCCATGGCCCGTCGAGGTGATGATTTCGCCGCGATGATGAATTTCGATGTCGTCCCAATGGGCAAAATTGGCGCGAATCGCTGCGTGGGTCGTTGGATCGGCCGTCGCTAAGTTGCCCAACGTCGCATCCGAAAACACCACGCCAAAGCCAAAGGTATCGTTGGGTCGATTGCGTTCATAGATACGCACACGGTGCGCCGGGTTGGCGATCTTGAGTAGTATCCCCAGGTACAATCCGGCGGGGCCGCCGCCAATGCAGACGACATTCACACGCGCACGCTACCGCAATCGGCGTTTGTCGCAACCTCAAATGGCAGACAAAGGGTCGCTACGTTATGTTGCGGTATTGTTTGCGGCGCTTACTTCAGTGCGTTGCATGCACCAGCTGCTGGAACTCCACCGCCATATGCGCGCCACGCGCAGTGTCTTCATGTTTAAAAAACACCCACGCATCCTGGTGGTCGCGATCGCGTAAACGTTGCACCCAGGCCGCAAGCTCAGGCACCGTATAGTTGTCCCGGCGCAGCCGCACGTAGGCCCACGGCGCTGGTACTACATGCAGGGGCAAGCTGAGGTTGATTGAACCATCGTCGCGGTCGGCGATCACTGCAGTCGCGCCATGACGCGCTAACAGGGCTGCGACTTCGACGCTCTGCCACGATGGGTGGGCCAATTCGAAGGCCAGCCGCGTGCCCGGTGGCACCAGGCCACACAGCGTGTCAACTGCTGCCAGTGTTGCGTCGGTCGCGCGTAGATAAGGCGGTGTTTGCAGCAATACTGCTGCAAGTTGCGTCATCATGCCACAGTCGGTGAGCACCGTAAAAAAGTAGCGCAGACTAGCGGTCGCATCGTCGCCAACTAGCTTGGCGCGATGGGTGATCCGTTGACTGGCTTTAACCACAAACTCGAACGGCGCAGGTGCTTGGGCCACCCAATTGGCCACGACCTCCGGTTTGGGCATGCGATAAAAGGTGTTGTTGATTTCGACCGCGGCAAATTGCTGCGCATAGTGGCCCAGCATGGCGTCGTTGCTTAGGTCGGCCGGATAAAAACTGCCACGCCATTGCGGATACGCATATCCACTGGTGCCACTGCGAATTCGCATGCTAACTGACCTTTGCCGTAGGTGGCACTGGGTTGGGTTCCGACGACACGTCGGCACTTTCGGCGATTGGACAATAGGCTCGCGCAAACGTTAATGCTGCGGCAAGGGGCATCGGTCGCGCAATCACAAAGCCTTGGGCCTCGTCGCAACCTAAGACCGCTAACGTACTGATTTCGGCGTGCGATTCCACGCCTTCGGCGATGGTGCGCAGGCCAAGCTCGCGCGATAGCGCCAAAATCGCCGCGACAATTGCCCGGCTGGCGCTGTCTTTGTTCATGCGTTTCACAAACGTGCGGTCGATTTTGAGGATATCGATCGGAAACCGACTCAAATACGCCAGCGATGAATAGCCGGTGCCAAAATCATCGACTGCGATGTGCACGCCGATGTCGCGCAGGCCTTGCAACGTACCGACGATCGCCTCGGGCCGTTTCATGAACAAGCTCTCGGTGATCT
>JAYWHS010000556.1:0-3452 GCA_043777635.1 Kofleriaceae bacterium
TCGGCTCGATACAGATCTTCGATCAACGCTTGGGTGATCCGTTGGGTCTGATCGTCGCCGAGTAAGCCAATCGTGAAAAAACGATCGGGCGTCGCCAGAAAAGGCGTTTCGTCGTCGTCGCGTGGTTCTTCTTCGAAGGATGCATCAAAAATCGTGGTGTGTTGTTGCAGCCAAAGCGCTCGAAATTCCGAATCGAGGCCGGCCCAAACTTCTCCAACTTTTTCGTAGCCAGCGTCGAGCACGGCGGTTAACCACGGCACCAGTGCGGCAGCGTCGAGCGCATCTTTGTTCCAACCGTCAAGATCCAAACAGCCGCGCAATTGCTCTGGGGTGGCCAACGCAACCAGTTCATTGCCGTCTTCAAATCCAACGGCGTGAACCAGATCGAATACTTCGCTAAACGTTAGCGCAGCGACTGCCACGGCCGGATCATCAGCGTTGAGCAACGCGTTGAGCCGTTCCGAACCCTTGCTTCGGCGCAGCAATTCACTGGCAAAAGTCGCCGGGGCCGCTGCGGGTCGTTCGGGTGTGGACATAACGCCACCCTACGTTTGCACGCTGCGGTTTGCAACCTGGTCGGGTTGGTGTAGCACTACCGCTATGGATGCCACCGCCACCGTGCAACGCGCGGTAATCACCGCCGTAGCGCAAGCCGGGCCGGGCCGTTGGGCAGTGGCGTGCTCTGGCGGCGTCGATTCGCTGGTGTTGGCCCACGCTGCGGCTGTGGTGCTTGGGCCTGCGGGCATCGTTGTCGTGCACGTTGACCATGGCTTACAGCCGGCTACCGCTCAGATTGCCGACGATGTTGCGCACTGGTGCAGCAGCGCAGCAATTGCATGTGTAGTTCAGCGGGTAACGGTGCCAGATGGGCCGTCGCTCGAAGCGCAAGCGCGGCAGGTTCGCTACGCAGCGCTGCATCAGGCGGCACGTCGACACGCGGTACCGTTTGTAGCCACCGCTCACCATGCCGGTGATCAAGCCGAGACTGTGCTGATGCGGTTAATCCGCGGCACCGGGCCTGCGGGTTTGGTCGCCATGCGGCCACAGCGAGGGTCACTTTTGCGCCCGTTTTTGGCGCTGCCACGGTCGATTTTGGCGCAGTACGCACGCGACCATGCATTGCCGGTTTGGCATGATCCGATGAATCACGATCTGCGATTTTTTAGGTCGCGAATGCGCCACCAGTTGTTGCCTCTGTTAAAAGCTGAAAACCCGCAACTTGAAACCGCGTTAGGCCAATTTGCGCAGCAGCTTGGGCAATGGCAAGCCGAACTCGAACGCAACGCCGAGGTCGGTGACTTGCCATGGTCGCAAGCGAATGCGCGGTTGGTCGCGCCGGCTGCGCGGTCTGTCGCCTGGGCCAACGCGTTGACAATCGCCGGCCTGCCGGTAACCGCCGCAGCGCATCGCGGCTTGCTTGCAGCACTTGATGCAAGCGATCACGGTACCTATCACTGTGACATCCCAGGCGGGGCCATCGAAGTGCGCTACGGCGACATCCATCTTTACGCCACCGGTGGCGAGGCGGCCACGCCTGTGCCGTTGCGAGTTATCTGCGACGTGGCGTGGACTCAGCGGACCCGGATTCCTGGCGACATCATGCAGCCGGTGCGGTTGCTTGGCCGGCACCGCAAATTGTCGGATTTGTACATCGACGCAAAAATCCCCCGGGCCTGGCGCGACACCGCAAGGCTGGTCGTTCAAGCCGATAACCCAACCAGGATTCTGTGGGCCGAATATCTCGGTCCAGCATGGGGATCGGCGATCACGGTTGAACCCTAAACCCCGTGCTGCAGATTCTTATTCCCTTCACAGTTCGTGACTGAGTGGCGGCACGAATTCAAAATCCTAGCCGTAAGGCCCGGTCTATGTTGGCGAATTTTCGTGTTTACGGGCGTTTTGGCCTTTGCAAACCGGCAATCGCGACGCATTCTTCCTCAGTCAACCCTTTGCGGGAATAAGTCAGTTGCGCCAATCCCATAAAACACTACTCATTTGGGCTATTTTGATCCTGTTGTTTGGGAGCGTCTATTTGATGTTCACGGACAACGAGACCCAACAAAAAGACCTCGATGTCACCGCGTTCAAAACCCTCATCAGCGATCCGGCGAAAGCCAAAGATGTAGCGAGCGTTTTGGTTGAGCCGGGTGGGCGCGACAACGCGCGCTACATCGTGACCTATCGTAACAAGACTGAAAAAAGCGTCGTGAATGCCGAGTTCCCTGGCACCATCACGGCGTCGTTGTCGACAGCCAACATTGCCTACAATGTGAAGGCCCGTGAAGAATCGAGCTTCTGGCCGCAAGTACTCATGACGATTTTGCCACTGCTGCTGATCGTCGGCGTGCTGGTGTTCTTCATGCGGCAAATGCAATCAGGTGGTGGCAAAGCCATGAGCTTTGGCAAATCCAAAGCCCGGTTGCTCACCGATAATCAAAACCGCGTCACATTCAAAGATGTAGCTGGCGTCGAAGAAGCCAAAGAAGAAGTCGAAGAAATTATCGCGTTTCTCAAAGACCCGAAAAAGTTTACGCGCCTTGGTGGCCGTATTCCCAAGGGCGTGTTGATGATGGGTTCGCCGGGCACCGGGAAAACCTTGCTTGCACGCGCTATCGCCGGTGAAGCTGGGGTGCCATTCTTCTCGATTTCCGGTTCGGATTTCGTCGAAATGTTTGTTGGCGTCGGTGCCAGCCGAGTCCGCGATTTGTTTGAACAGGGCAAAAAGAACGCACCTTGCATCATCTTCATCGATGAGATCGATGCCGTAGGCCGCCATCGTGGCGCAGGCGTTGGTGGTGGCCACGACGAACGTGAACAAACGCTCAACCAACTGTTAGTCGAAATGGATGGCTTTGAGTCCAATGACGGCGTGATTATTATAGCGGCGACCAACCGCCCGGATGTGTTGGATCCTGCCTTGCTGCGGCCAGGCCGTTTCGATCGCCGCATTGTGGTGCCTCGCCCAGATCTTGGTGGTCGCATTGGTATTTTGGGCGTGCACACCAAAAAAGTTCCATTGGCAACCAACGTCGATTTAGACGTCATCGCCAAAGGTACGCCGGGCTTTTCTGGCGCCGACTTAGAATTCCTCGTTAATGAAGCTGCGTTGATCGCCGCTCGTCGTGACAAAGACAAAGTCGAAATGGAAGATTTCGAAGACGCCAAAGACAAAGTCCTGATGGGCAGCGAGCGGCGTTCGATGATCATTTCCGACAAAGAGAAGCGCACCACCGCGGTGCATGAAGCCGGCCACGCTTTGGTGGCGCGATTTCTTGGCGAAGATGCCGACCCAGTTCACAAAGTGACGATCATTCCGCGCGGCCGGGCGTTGGGCTTGACCCAGCAATTGCCACCCGAAGACCGACTCAGCATGACCGCTGATTTTGCCTTAGGCCAAATCGCAGTATTGATGGGCGGCCGGGTTGCCGAAGAGATTATGTACAACCAGAAAA
>JAYWHS010000557.1:0-3450 GCA_043777635.1 Kofleriaceae bacterium
AATTTCTGATCAACGGCTGGCGCAGCGACGGTTTGCTGCATGTCTAAGTTCTTGCCGCACAGTCAATTGACCACCTTGCAATGTCGGGTGCTCGAAGAATTTTTCGCCCGCGATCAGAATTTTTTCCTCACCGGCGGAGCCGCTCTCGCAGGTTTTTTCCTCGGCCATCGCCAAACCGACGATTTAGACTTATTTACGTCCGACCAAACTAGTTTTGATCAGGCACCGTTGGTTTTGCAAAGCGTTGCGACAGCACTTGGAGCGACCCTCGCAGTGCGACAACATGCGCCGGGATTTCGACGCGTGGTGCTGACCACCGAACAACTTGGATCCGTCGTGATCGATTTCGTCCACGACCGAGGTGTTGCTGCGTTTCCCGACAAACAGCGCTTTGGCAATATCGTCGTCGATCCAGTTGCCGAAATCTTGATCAATAAGCTCACTGCCGTAGTTGGCCGAGCCGAAGAACGCGACCTGGTAGATTTGCTGTGCCTCGCCAACAGCGGCTTATCAATCATCGATAGCGTAGCGGCGGCACAAGAAAAAGACGGCGGATGCACGCCAGCAAATTTGGCGTGGCTGCTGTCCGAAGTGCACATCCCCGACGACATTCAACTTCCGGCCCAGATCAGTCCGGCGCAACTTCGCACCTTTGTTGCACAGCTCATCGTCGAGCTGCGCCACCTTGCGCTGCCGACCATAGCACCTGCGTAGCTGCTGCTGGCTGTACGCGATTCGCACTCCTGCAAGCAAGCGTGTGGGCCAAGGCCCGCGGCTGCCTCACCCTACGCTAACCAAGCCAGCCTTGCCAAGCCGGGCCACGAAGGATGATTTACCCGAGTGCGCAGCATGCAGCGTATGCAAACGTTTGGCAAAATCACGAGTGCCGTCATGCGCCGCGAGCGCTTGCAAATCCACGAGCAGTTGAATGGCTAGGTCATAGCTTTTGGGTTGCTTTGTCGCGATGAGCTTTTGTACCTGACGCCACAGCGTAGCTTGTTGTCCGACGAGCCCATTCAAATATCGCTGTCGCGCGGCGTTCGCTGCTTTGGTTGCACGAGCCTGATTGACATCGCGCGCTGCCGTTTCTCGACGCTCGCGCTCGGCGGTACGAGCGTCGGCCATCGTGCGCAACTGACCGACCGAGCGTCGCATGAATCCGGCAATTGGTTGGGGCTGACTGGAATCGGCTGCAATCTGCACCAAGTCTTCGTCGATGCGCAAAAAAGCACTCATGGCCCGCAGCGCAGCGCTCGGATTGTCGAGTCCTGGCGGCACCGGTGGTTCAACGATGGCATCCTGTAATTCATCGTTTTGCATCCTGAGCAACCAAAACAAGTACAAGGCCCGCATATCGCCGCGTGCCAGGTCGGCGCGCACCGCAATCATCGAAGACAACAGGTCCTCGTCGAATCCTTCGTCGAAGGCATCCTCTCGCTGCGACGTCTGCGAGACAATCACGTTCCCAGCCTTTGCCCATACCTCGCAGTCCTCGCCCCCGCAGTATTGCCGCGCGGTTTTCAACGGCAGCAGACGCGCAGGCAAGCGCAGCTTGATAACGCGCGTGCCCCAATTTGCCAGGTATGCAAACGCGTCGAAATATTGTTCCATCCAGCCATTGGCATCGCCCCTGAAGTCGCCAAAATTGTACTCATTCACAAAGCTGATCGACGTAATACGGGCCCGCGTCGACGCAGCGCGCAGCACCTGCATTTCGGAGGCCCTGAGCCGCCGGTCAATCGCTCGAAATTCGTAATACTGGTATTCGCTCATCGGGTCAGCATGTCACATGTGATGAGCCACCGCGTATTGTGCCACAACGGAGAATGCCGGCGCGACCGCAATCAAGTATGGCGCGCAACGAGCCCAGGCTGTACCGTACGCAAGCGATTGCCAGAGCCAATGAAAAAACCACGCCCCCTACATGCAGCACTACCTCGCAGCATGCTGGCGCAAGCGCTCGAAGTGCAGCAGGTAAAGTTGCTCCGTCTTGAGAAAGAGCTTGCCGAACAAAAAGAACTCGTCGATAGACTCTGCACCGAACTTGGGGCGCTTCCTGTCGGTACTACCGCGCCTGAACATCTTACCGTTGATGCGCTTCCAGCTACCAAGGCATCACTTCGCGTTGCATCGCATCCCTCCGAACCGCGAACTCCGAGCGAAAAAGTGGCGCTATTTCGTCAACTATTTCGTGGCCGAGCCGACGTTTACCCAACTCGCTTCATCAGCAAGAAAACCGGTCGTGCCGGTTACGCTCCAGCGTGCGCCAACAAATTCGTGGACGGTCTTTGTGAATTGCCAAAGGTAAAGTGCGGCGACTGCCGCAACCAAGCGTTCTACCCAGCCGATGCTTTCGCGATCACCGCGCATCTCAAAGGCCAGCAGGTCATGGGCGTCTACGCAATGCTCGTCGACGAAACCTGTTGGTTTGTTGCGGTGGATTTCGACAAAGGCAGCTGGGCCGACGACGCGCGTGCTTTCACGACTACGGCGCGCAAGTATGGCCTACCTGCAGTCGTCGAGCGCTCAAGATCCGGCAACGGGGCGCACGTCTGGTTCTTTTTCTCGGCACCGATCGCCGCATCGATCGCACGGCAAATGGCCTGCCATCTGCTCACTGAAACCATGACCGACCGCCCCGAACTTGGCATGGATTCGTACGATCGACTGTTTCCAAGCCAGGACACCATGCCGCGTGGCGGCTTTGGCAACTTGATCGCGTTGCCTTTGCAACATGGACCACGGCAAGTTGGCAACTCGATATTTCTTGATGACAACTTCGAGTCAATTCCCGATGATGAACAATGGGCATTCCTTGCGTCGATTGAACGTATCGAACCGCAGCTGGCAACCCAAATTGCCGTCGCGGCAATGGGCTCCAAGGGCGTCCTGGGAGCACAATCGGATTTTACTCACGCCGCACCGCACGCGGCGCAATTACCTGACCTATTTAGCAGGCCGTTGCATACGCCGCAGACTGCCGGCGGTGTAACGGACCCTCCTTCGCAAGCCCCATTCCTGCAACGCATAGTGGTCATTGCGGCGGAAAAACTATGTATCGAACGAGCCGGGCTTTCGGCGTCGTTGCTCAACCAGATTAGACAGCTCGCGGCTTTTCAGAATCCTGAATTCTACAAGAAGCAGCGCTTGCGACTTTCAACAGCAACAACACCGCGTGTAATAAACTGCGCGACCGACCTGCCGACACATATTGCGTTGCCGCGCGGCTGTGAATCGGCGCTCAAAGGCCTTTTGCAAAGCCATGGGCTCTGCCTTGACGTTTACGACCAGCGTACTAACGGCGCACCATGCACATGGCGCTTCCAAGGCAACCTCACAGCGGTGCAAACGCAAGCGTGTCAAGCAATGGTCGCGCACGACATTGGAGTTTTGGTCGCACCACCAGGCATCGGTAAAACGGTTATCGGCACATATCTGGTTGCAGCACGC
>JAYWHS010000558.1:0-3449 GCA_043777635.1 Kofleriaceae bacterium
CCCTCAGCGGTCCAGGCCTCCAGGCGTTCGACAGAAATGAAAAGTCGCGACATGGCTATATTGTACCCAGGTTGCAGGCGTTGTCGCTACGGTCTTTTGCCGTAACTGCCTGGGCCCGCCGTTCGCACAGGTTCACGGCGCTTGCCAGCTGGCCACAGCAGCGCTACAAATGGGGTTACACCGGCAACCGCCACATCTGGAGACCAACCCATGGCAAACGCAAACGTCAAAGAATTCACCGACCAAAACTTCGATGCCGAAGTCATCAAATCGGACCAAGTCACCCTGGTTGATTTCTGGGCGGTTTGGTGTGGCCCATGCAAACAAATTGCACCGTCGATCGACGCCCTAGCCGAAGAATACAAAGGCCGCGCCAACATCGGCAAGATGGACATCGACCATCACCAAATCACGCCGCAAAACTTCGGCATTCGCTCGATTCCGACCCTGTTGTTCTTCAAAGGCGGCAAAGTGGTTGGCCAAATCGTGGCCGCAGCACCACGCAGCAAAATCGAAGCTGAACTTAACAAGCACCTGTAGTCGCGGGCTGGCACCTGTTGTGTGAAGTCATTTTTCACCGTCACCCGTGTCACAAACTCATCTGCTGGCTCGTCACGTAGTTGAAGGAGCCCGCATGATGAAATGGATGATTGGCAATCGGATTGCCGCGTTTGAACGCACGTACAGCTACGATATGAGCTACGCGCGCATGGTGTTGCAAACCGATACAGCAGCGATGCTGGCGCTAGCCAAAATTACGGCGATGTCGACGTACCGCAAAGCTGTGCCGCGCGAAGTGTACTACGCGGCCAAGTTGGTGAGTACGCTTGCCGAAGACTGCGGGCCGTGCGCCCAATTGATGATCACCATGGCGCTGCGCGACGGCGTGGCGCCCGCCATGCTGGCCAGCGTCGTCGAAAGTTTACGCACCGGCGATCTTCACGCCGTAACCCCGGATGTTGCGCTCGGCATCACCTTCGCTCAAGCCGTGTTAGCGCATGCCCCGCCTGCCGATGAGTTACGCGAGCAAATCCTTGCGAAGTGGGGCCCACGCGCCGTCGTGTCGCTGGCATTTGCCATCACCGCCGCCGGTGTCTACCCAACTCTCAAATATGCGCTTGGGTTTGGCCACGCATGTCAACGCTTGGATATCGCTGGTACCAAGCTAGCCCCGCCGCCGCATGCAGCCGCACTGGGTGCACACTCGCTGGCAACGGTGGCAGCGCCGCCATGAGTGCCGACGCCGCAATTTTTGAAACTCATCGCGCCTTACTTACCGGCATCGCGTACCGCATGTTGGGGTCGGTCGCCGCCGCCCAAGACGTGGTGCAAGATGCGTTTTTGCGCTGGCATCGCGCTGCGCCCGCCGAATTGCTTGAGCCCAAAGCGTACCTAACTCGCATTGTCACCCGCTTATGCCTCGATGTCCTCAAGTCAGCGAGGGTGCAGCGCGAAACATATGTAGGCACATGGTTGCCCGAGCCGATGATTGAACCGTTACAAGTAGCCCCAGCCACCGGTGCAGATTTGCACGCACTGGCCCAAGACCTGTCGGTGGCGTTGCTGGTAACGCTTGAGCAACTATCGCCGTTGGAGCGCGCTGCGTTCTTGCTTCGCGATGTATTTGACATGGACTTTGCAGCGGTGGCCGACGTGCTCAACCGGTCCGAAGCCGCGTGCCGACAACTCGCCGGTCGAGCGCGCGACCATCTTCGCGAAAACCGGCCTCGCTTCACCGCGACGCCGCAAGCTGAAGCGCGGCTCGCAGCGGCCTTTGCGGTGGCGATGTACAGCGGCGACACCGAGGCAATTGCAGCGCTTTTGGCCGACGATGCCGTAGTGTACACGGACGGTGGCGGTCAACGCCTAGCCGCACTACGCCCGATTTTTGGCCGAATCAAGATCCAACGATTTTTTGCTGGCTTACAGCACAAACGACAGAACGGCCCGCCGCTACAAGCAGTGCCGGTCCGAATCAACGGCCTGCCCGGTTTTGTCTTGCGCGACACCGACGGCGTTTCCACCCTGGCGATTGCCTGCGACGGCGACGCTATTGCTGCCATGTACGTCGTCCGAAATCCGGACAAGTTACAACATTTGCAAGTGAGCTGATGCACCCAGCACGGACTACCAGCGCTGCTACGGCGCGGCCGACAACAACTGTTGCAGTGCGGCAGCGTCGGTCACTGGCGCGCTACACGCCTGGCCTTGGCACAAATAGGCTTGGGCTTGGCCAGTTGCAGTGGCGATTTTGTCGGCGCGCAATGCAGGTGCGGCAAACTCGCCGGCAATCGCCGTGGTCGGCGCATAACTACGCCGCGCCGCCGTCAGCAAGGCTTCATGGCCTTCGCCTGGGCTTACCACCAGTACGGCACCGTGGAGATAACGATCCAGCGCCGATAACAACCGGGGATGCGACAACGGATTGACCGTGCCGCTGCCGATGACGCGTTCGGCCAGATAACGCTCGGCCAGCGCGAGCGCTGCACTGTCGTCGGCAAGTTGCGCGACGCGCAGCCAACAATCAACCAATACTGCCGCGCCGGCAGGCAGCGCACCGTCGGTGTGTGATTCCGGTCGGTGGATCAGCAAGGCATCGTCGGCCCCCGCCAAATAGATAACGAGCTTGCCTTCAACTTCGGCCACGAACTGGCGCTGCGCCGTCCGCAATAACGCTTGCGCGGTGGTAAACCATGCAGCCTCGCCAGTGGCTTCCGCTAAATCCAGCATCGCGGCTGCGACAAAGGCATAATCGTCAACGGTGCCGTCGAGATTCGGCGTGCCAGGCACCAACGCTAAAATCCGCGTCAACGTCGCGCCGTCGTGCGGAGCGGGCACCTCGCTGATCATTGAACTGCGCAAAAAACCGCCGGCTTCGCGGGCTAAGGCCAACGCATCGGCAAAGCCACTAGCTTTCCAGCCAGCCACCAGACCGGAAATCGCCAAGCCGTTCCAACCGCTGAGCACTTTGTCGTCGGTGCCAGGCCGCACTCGGGTGTCGCGCACCACCATGAGCTTGGCTAGTTGCTGTTGTAAATCTTCTTCTTCGTAGACCGAGCCACGCGGCGTCACGCGCGCCAACACCGACGTGCCGTGTTCAAAATTGCCGCCTTCACGCACCCCATATGCTTGCGCCACATGCAACGCAGTACTCGGGCCTAACGCCGCTTGCAACTCGGCCAAGGTCCACACGTAGAATTTGCCTTCCACGCCTTCGCTATCAGCATCGACCGATGCCAGTAAACCACCGTGCGCACCGCGCAGCTCGCGCCGCAAGAAGCCAACGGTCTGCGCAATCACCTCGGCAAAACGCGGAGTACCAGTGGTTGCCAGCCCGTCGGCCATCGCCCCAAGCAGTTGGCCTTGGTCATACAACATCTTTTCAAAGTGCGGCACCAACCAACGCTCATCGACGCTGTAGCGGGCAAAACCGCCACCCACGTGGTCGT
>JAYWHS010000559.1:0-3448 GCA_043777635.1 Kofleriaceae bacterium
TGGAATCGCGCCGACACCGAGTGTTGCGGTGGTGGTGGGTTGTTACCCAAAACCGACCCCACCACCGCCGATGCCATGGCCAAGCGTCGGTTAGCGGAGATTCACAGCCAAGGTGGCGGCATTGTAGTTACCTCGTGCGGCACCTGCGCGTTTATGCTTAAGAGTAACGCACCGGCCTCAGTCGAAGTGCTCGACTTACCGGCCGCAGTTGCAATGCTTTCAGGCCTTGCGTACGACAGTGTCGGCACCACCTCGGCCGACGACGACGACTAGCACCAATGCCGATAGCATAAGCGCAAGCGCTCGAAACGCTTTCACGCCCCGCCAACGTCTTAAGCGTACTCGGCACTCCGACCACCAACCTCGGACCACCGCGCTCGCAATACGCGCAATGGGTTGCCTCGCTACCCAGCGTTTGCTGAGGAGCGGGTCCGTCGTACCAGTACGAGGATTTATTCTAGACCGCTCGACGCGACAGGCGTTGGAACTAGGTTTTCCAAGCGTCACGCGACATACCGTATGCCATCCGCAATGCTTCGTGGCTGACTGCCGTATCACCCGCGCTGGCCGCTGCGATGCTGGCATCAAGCGCAGCGCCAACCGCAGGCAACGGCAGCGTACGCAGATACGCGGTCTTCATGCGCACATAGCCACCGCGCAGCGGCACACCTGTTGCCTGTAACCAAATCCGCACCATCGGTGACGATAACAACCCACGCCACCACGGCATAGACTGATATCCGACGGGCGTAGCGTGACGCGGCCGCAAAGCATAGCCCGAATCAAGTACCAAGTTGCCACAGTCCAGCGTCGCGCGACCACCCGCTGTCACATCAGGCACCACTACTTTGGCCAGCGGCGACAACAAAAACGCAAAATTTTGTGGCCGGCCGAAACAGTAAAATGTAGGTCCAGTAAATCGACCACGCTCACGCATCTGCAATGCGGCGCGATGTTCATCAAAATAGGTTGTTAACAGCGGAAAATCAGCAGCCATCGCAGCGGGTTCGATCAGCACGCCATTCTGATACGGAAAAATACAACATCGCACCGGTGCCGCCTGACCAACATCGCGACCGCGCCACACCAGTTGCAGCGCTGCCGACTCCAACCAAACCAAGCGACCGGCCGCTGTTCGAACCTGTGTTAGCGCACCTTCGGTAGCGACCGGCTCAACGACAAAAATCGAATCGGCATTGGTGCCAACGCCTTTGACGACATCGGCAACATCACCCAACGTCAGAGTGCCGATGTTCATCGGTGGTGTTGACCGCAGTGGCCACGGTGCGGCGACATTGGCCAAGGATTGACGAGGTACGGCGGCTAAAGTCCAGGTTTCGGCTTGGTGATGCGCGACTGCAACGGATTGCACCGCCACGTCGGACGCGTGGGCGGTAGCATCGTCAGGTTTACGTTGCATTACCACCACCGCGATATACGTAGTGGCATCTGCGAAAAGTTGCTGACTACCAAAGTCAACGATGGTCTCAACGTGAGCGCCAACGTGAGCGCGTAACCCGCTAGCAAATTGCGCAGTGAGCCAACGCGACGGCACCACCATGCCAACGCGGCCACCTGGCCGCACCCATTGCAGGGCTTTTTCAAGGAACGCACCATACACGTCCCACTCACCAACCGACGTTGCAGCGAATCGTTTGCGCAACCGCTGCCACAGCACCGGGTCACGTTGCCGTAACAACATGCTGCGCACATAGGGCGGATTTCCAAGCACGATATCAACCAGCGGCAACGTTGGCGCGTCAAGTAAGGCTTCATTACAGTGAATCGTCGCCGCCGGTAGTGCCGCGCCGGTGGTCGCTGCGGTGGGCGCATCGCGTTCAATGCCGATCAGCGTCGGTGCGACGTGACCGCAACCGCGCAACAGTGCATCCGCGCAGCGTAAAAATCGGCCGTCGCCAGCAGCCGGATCAAGAATCGTAAGCGCAACCGGCGTTGTCAACATACCGGCCGAGTCGCCCAACCACGGTTGCAGTACCAGCCGCGTAACGAAATTGACCAGCGGTGCCGGAGTATAAAACGCCCCATGCTCGCGGCGCTGCGCGCGATGCGCACCATCCAGTTGCGCGACGGCAGTTTGACAATTCGCCGCTTGCATCGCTACTTGCAACTCGACAAGTTGCGCAAATGCGAGACCGCGTGTGCCGGCCGTTGTCACGTTTCCTCGACGGTACTCGGCAGTGCAGCAGCCAGCAGGACAACCCGATCATCAGCCTGAATATCGAACATCGCACCAGCTTGAGCTTGGTCCGCAGCCAGCGGCGCTCGCTCGATCACCAGCACATCGCCGCGATGGGTGGCTTGCACCACCTGGTTGTTTTGGTTGCGATTGCGACGCAATAATCGCAGCGGTACCCAGCCAGCGTCACCACAACCAAGCAGCTCTTCGCGGCCTTTGAGGCCACGAGGTTGCCGCACGATACGAAACTTTTGGCCGGCCGTCGCTGCGGGTAATGTCGCTGCGTCGCTGCGCGCCAAGGTCAGATATGCAAACTTAAGTCCGGCATCGCGCAAATGCGTGAGCCGTGCAATTTCCGCAGCACGCGGCGGCAACGTAGCCAAGCGTTCTTCATGACACCAGTCGTTGTCTTGCGCTAATGCAGGACACGGCGCGCCAGCACGTACACATGGCGCCACCACGCGGACCGCGCCACGGTCGAGCAAGGCATCGCGCAACCGATGCAAAGCCCGCGAGGTTTCGCGCAACGCTGGTTCGATAATAATCATGTGACCGGACGCCGCTACCAACTGCATGGCCGCAGACACCAAACCTAGTTGCTGCACCTCCGCCAATTCATTGAGTACGGTGCCAGCGACAATAAGATCAAACGGCACTAAGCCGCGCATCCATGTGCCCGCCGTCAGATCGCTGCGGACAGTGTCGACGGTGACCGCCACGCCCAGCTCGCGCCCAGCCTGGGACAACGCCGCGCTTGCCAACGCCAACGCAGCAGCATCACGTTCGATCAAGGTGACGTGCAAGGCCCGTACATAGCTGCAACGCGCCCACGCATCAAGCAAACCCAAACTCATCGCGCCACAACCTGCGCCGAGATCCAAAATTCGCAACGGCGCGGCGACGCTGCCATCAAGCCGCTGGGCCGCGATCAGTTCGGCCAGCGGCAGTTGAATTTTGCCGGCGTCCGCGATGGTAAAGAACAGCGCGCGCGCGGCGAGATCAGCTTGTGGATTGCTGGGTCGATCCAGCGCTTCGCGTTCACTGGTGTAGCGTCGCGATCGGTCTTCGACCGCAGCGAGCAATGCGCTAGTGCTTTCGCAATACGTGTGCAAGGTTGGTTGCGCCACGGCCCACACAATGGATTCTAGCCGCTCGGAAATTTTCCAAACGGTGCGCACTACGGCGCTCCGAAGTTGAGATCTGCTGTGACTTCTTCGCCAGCGACAACCTGCACGCGTAGCTCGGCGTGGA
>JAYWHS010000560.1:0-12081 GCA_043777635.1 Kofleriaceae bacterium
GCAGCCGTTGGCCAATCGCTCCTGAGCATTTCGCCTACCGAGCTCCAGTCGATTATGTTTCATGATGGCTTGGGCCAATTTCTTTTGCTGTCTGAATGCAGCGCACCTACGATGATTGACATTTTTGACCGTTGGATCGTCGAGCCAACCATGGGCGCTTTGTTGATGCGCCGCCTACTTGATCTGCACGATGCACGCAATCGCCACGCCACCGACTTGCGGGCGCTAACCCAGGTCATCGCCATGTGGGAACGCGGCATCCATCGCGTAGCACTGACCGAACATCTTGGTACGTCGACGGCCAACCATCGGCATTTGGCCAACAACACAGTCCTTGTCGATTGGATGTGGTTGCGGTTTTGCGCCATGCCCAACGAACGCACGGCCTTGTACCAAGCATTCGGAGGCTGGCGCGATATCATCTTGGAACTGCGCAATCAAATGCCACGGCAGCAACGGCCCGGTGGTGAATCACCGGCAGCACATCTGCAATTATGGGGCGGGCTTGATCTTGAGCGCATCACCAGCGCGCTCGAAGAAGCTGAAGGCATGGCCGACGACGACGATTGGCTTGCGTTAACCGACGTGGCGTTCAACTTACTTCGGCAGCCGCTGCCACGGCAACAGATCATGGCGCTAGTCGGTGTTTGCAAACTTGGCCATCATCTATTCAATGAATGGCGAGACGGTGAAGCGACACCAGGACTGTGCAGCGCGGTTGATCGCTTTGAACAGTTCGGCCAGCAAGTCGTCGATGAAATGAAACGCGATGGCATGCTCGACGCCGATTTCAAGCGCATGCTAGGCAACCTCACCGAACTTTTGCAGCTGTTTACCACGCGCCATGAAGAACTTGCCGAACGCCAGGCCGAGCTAGATGAGCGGGAACGCGAGCAACGCGAACGAGCCATCCAGCGCGAAACTCAACAAGCCGACATCGCCCGGCAAATTGCGGCTGCGCACGAGCAAGCCCGCATGCAACAACAAGAAATGATGGCCATGCAAGCCCGCATGCAAGCCGACATCGCAGCGCAGATCGCTGCGCAACAAGCTGCGGCCCACGCAGCCATGGCTGCAGCGCAGGCGGTTGCGGTCGGCCCGGCCATAATTGGCCGTTGGTCTATGCCCAACCCGGTCGAAGGCATCGACTTCGAAGCCTTGTGCCCGACGCTACCGCTGATCAATTTGGTCGACTACGCTCGCGTGTTAGTGCGGTTGAGCCGAGGCGGCAATCCGCTCACCGTATTTCCCGAGCACGGCCTCGATGCGATGAGCTTTGCAGGCTGTAGTCAACAGTTCAGCACCTTGTTTGCTATACGCCCCGAGCTAGCCCAACGTTTTGCAGCGTTGATGTCAGCCAACTGGATCTAGCGTAAAATAAAATGCGTACCAACAACCTACAAGAGACGTGGCCACGTTGGCTTGCGCTGATCGGTTTGGCGTCGATACTGTTGCAACCCGACGACCAAGCCGTGCCGTTGTCTGGCTTTGTTCTCATCGCATTACTGGTGCTGGTGGTTTATCCGCGACTGGTAAGCGGCATTCCGTTGCAATGGTACCTGCGGCGCAAAGCCCGCCGCATGCTTGAGAATCACGTCAACGCACTTCGTGACCGTGACCTCAACATGCGCAGCCAGCGTGGCGGCGCACCCGACCGGCCGGTGTTGGTCGACACAGCGTCGGTAATTCCCGGGCGCGCAGCACGCTTTCGCTGCAACCAGTGTAACGGGGCACTGCGATTTTCCGACCATATGCCCGTGACCAGCGGCGATGTACGCCGACGGCGGGTAGATGCCCAATGTAGTTTGTGCGGCGCGCGGCGCAGCATCTGGTTTGAAATTGTTCCACCCCGAGAGAACTGACTACCGGCCTGAGTTCAGGTAGGGTGCCGGCCCTATGAAAAAAGCAGTATCGACACTTTTAAGTTCGGTTGGATTGGTAGCGTTCGCGGCCTGCGGCGGTGGTGATGCAGATCCCAAGGTTGACGCCGCACCAACGGTAGATGCACCCGACGCGCCACCATTGACCACCGATGTCACCATTGCAATCAATAAGCTGCCAACCGATCGCTCGATGCTTAATTTTGCATTCTTCGACGGTGCAGGCAGCTGGCGCGCCGCCCCAGCACCGGTCGGTAATTCGATCACCCTCAAAGTCCAAGGCCCAACATTTGTGTTGGCGATGGGATGCAATAGCGGATTTTTCATTGTTACAACCGACCTCGTGCATCGCGCGATCACCGAACAAGATGCTGTTGACGCACCGTTCTTGTGCGACAACACGATATCGCCAGCAAGCACCAATGTCGCAGGTATGATTACCTCGTTGGCCGGCACCGCCAACACCGTGGCAATGGGCCGCGCTGACGACACTGTTAATCTTGCCGCTGCCGCCACAGCAGGAGCCTATTCGCTCGACGTCGTTGCTGGAACCCTAGATGTTTTTGCGGCACGGCTCGATGCCAACGGCCTGGCCACCGGAGTCGCGGTGGAGCGCGATTTTGTGGTTGGCGCGACGCCAATTGCAGGCAAAAACATCAACCTTACCGCGGCCGTGGCCCCGGTCGTTGTTGTGCAACCCGGTGCCAAAGTCTCGTCGGCATCAACCGCCATTATTCTAGGCGGTACCCGTTCCGGCGATCTCGACATCGTCGATCCGCCGTACGCTTTTGTAGGTTTGCCGGTCACATTAGCCAAATCAAGTGACTTGTACCAAATGACAGCGACCAACGATGACATGACTGGTGCCGGTAACATCACGGTGGCAACCGTTGCAGCGCAACCAGCCGCTATCACGTTTGAAGCTAACCTCATGACCCAACCAACCCTTAACGCAACCGACGTAACGTTTGCAAAGATTGCCGCACCAAGCGCCACCTACACAGGCTTTGGCTTTGGTCAAAATGATGGCGGCGATTTCTACATTGAATTCGCGCAATTTTCCCCAGGCTACCTCGCTGCAAAATCGACCTGGCCCATCACTGATTTCACAGCGATTGCCGGTTGGCCGATCGAGCTCAAAGCGGTCACTGCCAAAGGCCGATCATTTTCGATTTCAGCCGACGTGACCACCGGCACTTCAACGACAGCAGGCTTTCGCGTCGTGACCCACAGCAATGAAGTAGAAATTCCAGCCACGATGGCGCGGCACCGTCTCGACGGTAAATTGCCTCCAGCCGTGCGCGCCCTCAAGAAGAAGTTTGCACAGCGCGTACACGCTGCCGCGCTTTAACACGGCCTCAGGCGCCGACCACTGACGTGGCGCGATTACTGGCCATTCCAGAATAAGGTGCCCGCAGCATAACTGATATTGCCCGCGACTTGAGCGCGTTGCGGTTCGCCGACAATCCCAGTCGTCATCGCGAAATCGGGCTTCACTGTGATGCCATTGTGAGTTCCGCTGACTTGCACGCTTACGCTAGTGACATGCATCTGGTCAGCAGTGATCCCTTGTAGGGTACAAGCGAATGGACAATTTCTCAGGTTGACGCAGTTGCCCACTATGTATCCTTGTTTTTGAAAGCAACGATCCCGGTTGACTGCGGAGTTCGCGGACAAACCAGTTGAGTCTTGCAGGGCCGCGCCGGTTGGGTTCAGGCCTGCAATTCGGGTAATGGTCGCGATGGCGCGAACTTCGGTAGGCGGTGCCCCAGCCGCCCGCCCAATCAAGGTGCATCGTTGCGTTTCGTCGTCAACATATGTGCAGCCGGTACTCGCAACACCCGCGCCATCCACCAATTGTAGCATCCATGGCAGCGGAGCGTTTGACGTGGCCGACCGGGGCGGCGGCAACGCAGGATAGGCGCGCGGCATGTTGTTGCAGTATTCGCCAACGCAAGGTACTCCGTTAAAAAAAGTTGAAGGCAAAGGAACCGTAAATAGCTGTTCAGCGTCGCGCGTCGCGTTCGCTGAGCTTGCAACGGTTACATTTGCATTGTTTGCGATTTTGACTTCAAATTCGACCGGTAATGTAGTGCCGTTACGAAACGTGCGCTCATACAATGTAACCGGCGCGGTCCCCGCAGCGATGGTCGATAATTGGCCAATGGATTGTGTGCCATAGCGCCACGTCGTCAAACTGCGCGCGTCGGAAGTGTTGGCACGAGCGGTGATCTCAAGCGGTGGGGGCAACAACTCAATGGACCAGCACGCGCGGGTCGTAGTAATCCGGCCAGCCCAGTCGACAAACTCATATTCCGCAACATACGCACCACTGTTTTCAGCGAACGTCGGCGAAGCGATAGTGTTGATCCCGAAGATTGACACACGCTCATCAGCGTCAACGGTTATCACAACTGGCGTCCAGTTCGTCATCACGACATCGTTTTTAAGCACTCGAAACCTCGTCGCGTCGCTAAACGGAAACCGTGCTTTGGCGCGAACATCAACGGTCATCGGATTAGCCGCCAATTCCAGTGCATAAGGCTCGCCAGTGGCAAACAAATGTTGATAGCGAGGGAGAGCCGCGCAATGACTGCCATCAATCACAATTGGAAACGGCCGATGGGCGTGCACCGGCGTACCGTCCGTGTTCCACGTAACGACATCCTTTGACTCATCACTTGATTGCGAAGGATTCACGCGCGCAGTCGGAGCAGTTAGATCGCCTGCGAATGTGCGAACCAATTCAACATGGCTCCCATCGTTAGTTTGAACAATGCGGAGTTGCTTCTTGACGCCATCCGAGAGTAGGGCTGGTGCAGCAAGATGCCATGTGGTCCCTTCGATCATCGCTGGACCGGCGACTTCGATGTCGCCATCGAAGAGCTTAATCTCCGCGCCAGCATCGGTAACGTAGCCATGCAAATCCGGCGTCGCCGTTGCTGACCATAACGTTTCACCGTCAACATAGAAGGCCGTTGAATCGAGGGTAAAACCGTACGTGCAATATTTCTCCGTTGCGCATTGCATATCAGTTGGACACACTTCGTCGGTGTCGCAAAACGTTGGATTGTTTTTGTTGCACGCGAAAATGCCAAGCACGACGATGCACCCCCCACCCCAGCCATTAATTTTCATGTGGTCACGCTACAACGCGCGAAGCGTACGACTCAAGGTTATTTACAAAAAACGACAAATCCAGGCTTCAGCGTTTTTTTGATACGCCGACCAGTTTGCGATTTGCGCTGCATATTTCGATCGCAAACATAACCGTACGTCCACGTTCTACCAGCGCGATTGTTTGCAGTACACGTGTGCGTCGTCGTGCCTAGGCGCGTGGCGTTGCCAATGCAGTGCGCTCGTCTTTGCTGATGATCTTGGGCACGGCGACCGGCTGGCCTTGATCGCTAAAAAACGGTGACGGTTTGCCGCGCCCCATGATTTTCCAACGGGCCAGCAACGCGCCGACGCGCATCATCATACCGACCACCGCGAGTTTACGCTCTGGCATCGGACCGCCCAAAGCGGATGCTCCGTTGACGACCAGCGCTGGGCCCAACACCGGCTCGCGATCAACGGTAGAATCAAAAATCGTCGTCGAAAAACCAACCAGCGGCAAGCCCGCAGAAACTGTGCTGCCCAACGGGGTCGAGCAGCATGTCGCAAAAAAACGAAACATGCCTTTCGGCGAAAGCCGCATGCACGCGACCAGCTCGCGGCCTTGCTCAATGCGTACATCACCTTGGGCTAGATGCAAAATATCAACGCCACCGCGGGCATCGAGATGATCCGGCTGTTTGAGCCAGTTCACAAAACCACGGCAGTCGCCGCAGTAACAAACCACACGGTTAGCTTGGCTGCGCCGGTAGTTGGCGACGACACCGTTAACCTGACCGCAACGGCACGAAAATTTAAGATCCATGCCGGCAGTCTACGTTACGCAAGCAGTGCCCGCCATTGTCGCGAGCGATATCAAGCAGATCAGCTGCTTACACTGGCGGTGCAGGTGGCGCCGAGAAGCCGATGATCGTGTGACCGGCGAACACCGAAACCGAGGCTGGTAGACTGGCGTTTGACATCAGATCCAACCGCGAGAACGATGCCCGAACACGGGTAATGCCCGTGGCATTTTTGAGCAACGCCATCGCTGCGGCTGGCACCGTGATCGAACCACCGGCCGACAATGCGAGCCCACCACATTGGATGCGGACCGACGAGGTTACTGGCGGCGGCATCGAGAACGGCGACGCTGGTGACACGGCAGCGTCGGTGCTTGTGATTTGAATCGTGTTGGCAGTCGCCGAACCCGCCGGGCATTGCAAAGCGCTGCAGGTAATGGTCAAGGCCGAACCGTCAAATGGAATAGCGTTGAGCTTGTTGAGCTCGGTGACATCAAGCGTGAAATCGTTGCCAACACCGGCAGCGCCGCTGGTTACCGAGAACGCTGGAATTTTGTTACCGCCGCCAGCGACATGCGCGATGGTAATGCCGGCATCGTCGGCGATAAAGCCTGGATCAGCTGCGCTTGGGATCGGGCCAACGGCTGCGATGTTGATGTGCACAGCGGTTGCGGGCAGGGTTTCTGCTACAAAACCTGGATTAAAGAAAACAACGGTGTTGGCACTCACCCGTTGCACAATCGGAAAGGCCCCATTGTTCGAAGCCATCGCAGCACCCGAAATTTTGACATAGCGCCCCAAGGCGTTGGCATCGGTAAACGTATTGTCGGTGTCGGTCAGCGTGCCCAGGCCTGCCATTCCTGATGGCCCAATAATGCCACCGGTACTAGCCGAAGCTGTATCTGGGCAAACATACCCCGTGGTCGCGCCATAGCCGCAACCTGGGATCACCGGCGCAGTGCCCGTACTGGTGATTGAGATCGCGCCTTGGTCGGTGCCAAGCAACGAGCCGAGCGATTGTGCAGCGGTTAGGTTCCAAGCTTTGCAGCCCAAGGTTGAACCAGGAATTTCGTCGAACACCGGCGTGCCCAGCAATGTTACGTCGTTGAAGACGGCCGAGAACGATGGGCCTTGTGCGGCGGCACTACCACTGGTGCCTGGATTGAGTACGGAAACTTCGAGCAACGAAACCGTGCCGCCAAACACTGGGCCGGCAGCGTCGATTGGAGGCGCATCGATAACGGCAGCGTCGGGGCGAATCGGGCGTGCATCAATGGTGGTGGGGTTGTCTTCACCGCAACCTGCGATGCCGGCAACCATTGAAAGTAGAATACCTGCGAATATTGGCGATTTCATAATCCATCATCCTTTGTTGAGCACGCGCGAACGTGACTGCATCGAGACCAAAAGCGGTCCCTCCCGATGGATCAGAACATATCGCAATTTTTGCAAAGGTTGGCATTTTTGACCCAAACTCAAGTGGTTTTTGTCACGGCACCCAACACAGCGACGGTGCACCGACGATGTTCTGACCGTGTTACTGTTTCGACGTGAAGCGGCGGTTGAATCCCAAGCACAAAGCGTGGTTGGTGGGCGTTGCGCTCGGCATTGTGGTCGGCTGCTTGGCCGCGATAGTTGTATATGTTCGTCCGGCGTTCATTGAACGTGGCGAACTGTGGACCTACGACGTTCGGGCCCGTCGCGCTGCTGCCGACGCCATGCCGCGCCGCGACATTTTAATGGTGCACATCTCGGAGCTCGACATCGACAGCGTGGAGCGCAATACCAACCTTAGTTGGCCGTGGCCGCGTGCGCTGTTTGGCTACATCACAACCTACGCGCAGCGGGCTGGTGCCAAAGCGGTGGTCTTCGACTTCGTATTTCAAGATCGTGGCCGCGACTCCGTCGATGATGCCAGCGAATTTGCCAACGCATTGCGGTCCAGCAATCATTCAGTTATCGGCTTGGCGTTGACCAAAGATCAGTTGGTTGACGAATTGCCGTCGGGACCTTGGGCCGCCCTGCTCCGACGCGTTGCGAATCTCGACCAGGCCCAAACCGTTGCCATGTTGCTGCAAAGCTGGAATGTACGTTCGTTCCTAGTTGTCGACGGCAAACAATTCGCCGTGTGGTACGGCGGGTTTGCGACTCGCAACGAAGTTGTTGAGACTTGGCAGCGCCTGCAAACCTCCGATACCGCTGGGCAATTAGCGGCACCTGCCGATCAGCTTGCACCTGAGGGCCCCGACGACGCGGTACCGGTCGAACCGCCCATTCGACAACTTGCCACATATGAACTAGCGACTGAATTTCAGATCAACGACGTGATCAGTGCCAAGTATGGTTTTGCCGCAAACCAAGCTAACGCAAACGTTGCGAAGTCCAACGGCATGGATCCCCCTCTTGGGGTTTTGGCAACTGCGCCGACCCGGCTCGGCCATGTTCATCAAGCGAATGACATTGATGGCGTTATTCGCCATCATAAACTGTTGGTCCGCTATCAAGAACGCTGGTTTCCATCGTTACCATTAGCGGCGTATTTGGTTGCACATCCGACCGAGCAGCTCGCCCTGGCAGGTAACACGTTGCAGCTAGGCAACAAACGCATTCGCCTCGACTCCGACGGCGCGGTGGCCATCCGCTGGACCCAACCGGACCGCGCGGCCAGCGTGGGGGCCTACGAAATTTTGCGATCGCAAGCCCTGCTCGACGAAGGCAAGCCGGCATCTCTATCCGACGACCTTTTCAAAGACAAATACATCATCATTTCAGCGGTCGCGCATAGTTTACGCGATTTACGAGTATCGCCGGTCGACAAGGCCCACCTCGGCGCCGCGATTAATGCCAACGTCATCGACAATCTCGAAAGCGGCCACTTTATCGTCCGGATTTCGGACACTAGTGATGCATTGCTCACGTTGGCCTGTTGTCTGCTCATGACGGTATTCATTGTGCTGTTGTGGATTGTCGTCCGCCATGTTGGCATCATGCTTGGCGCGGTCAGCCTGTTGTTGGCGGTCATGTTGTGGAGCTACTGGCGCTTGGCGACCTGGTTACTGGTCGAACATGATCTTTGGATTAGCTTGGCGGTGCCGTTTGGCGCGATGATCGTAACCGCATTTTCGACGCTACTAACGTTGTCGGCGCAAGAACGTAACTCTCGCCGGTTCGCAACCGAAGCGCTGGGCCGCTACACCTCCAAAGCGTTGGTGCAAGAACTGCTCGACCACCCCGAGCATTTGTCGTTGGAATGGGGTCGCCGCCGCCCGATGAGTGTGTATTTCTCCGATATCGCCGGCTTCACTACGATTTCGGAAGGCCTAACACCTGAACTGTTGGTGGCCTTACTCAATGACTACTTGACCCACATGACCGACATCGTACTGGCCCATGGCGGAGTCATCGACAAATATATCGGCGACGCCGTCATGGCATTTTGGGGTGCCCCCGTCGACGATCCGCAACATGCCCAACACGCTGTCGCCTGTGCGTTGGCAATGCGCAAACGCTGTGACGAGTTACGCCCAGTTTGGAAAGCCCGCTTCGGCTACGAAATTTTCGCCCGCGCGGGGATCAATTCAGGCAACGCGGTCGTCGGCAACATGGGCAGCAAGCATAAATATAATTACACCGTGATGGGCGACATGGTGAACCTTGCTTCGCGACTCGAAAGTGCCAACAAAGCGTACGGCACGTATCTCATGATCAGCGAATCAACCAAGGCGCTGATCGACGATAGCTTCGACCTGCGCGAACTTGATTTGGTCGCGGTTAAAGGTAAAGAACAACCGGTCCGTGTCTTCGAAGTGTTGGATGACAAAGGCCACACCACCGCCGCCACGTTGGCTAACGCAACTGCATTTGTTGAGGCACTAACCCTGTATCGCAACCGTGAATTTGAACCGGCCAAAGACGCGTTTGCTGCGCTTGCCGACCAAGATCCAACCGCCAAGGTGTATGTGGATCGCTGCTTGCACTTCCTTGAACAGCCTCCCAAACTAGCCAGCGATGGCACATGGGATGGCGTCTGGCACATGACGGAGAAGTAACCATGAGCAACCGGCGCGATCACCAAGTAGAGAAAACCATGAAACATCCCAACCATTTGGCAAATCGCTTCCGTCGAATGCTGCTGTGGCTGGTGGTTGCCAGCAGCGCGACATCGATCACAACCATGACATCGCTGGCTGTCGCAGGAAATCCTACTGTGAAAATTAGCAGCACAGTGACGGTGCGGGTGTTGACGGCGAAAGTCATGAAAGCCGCAAAATTTATTGGCCCGAGTGCCGCAACAGTTTCGCGTGGTGAACAACTTAAGGTTGTAGCAACCCAAGGCGATTGGTTTTCGGTATCTGGCAAATTTACCGGCACCGGGTGGATCCATCGCAGCAGCGTCGAGAATCGTGCCGTGGCGCTGTCGTCAAAACCAGGCGGCACAGGCAGTGGCACCGCGAGCAGCGACGAGATCGAACTCGCGGGCCGCGGTTTCACACCGCAAGTTGAAAGCCAATATCGCCAAAAAAATCCCAATCTTGATTTTGCACATGTCGATGGCATCGAAGCGATAACCCTTGATGGCAGCGAGTTGCAGGCCTTTGTCGACGAAGGTGGCTTAGCGGGTGCAGATCCCAACGCAGCCGTGGCTCCAGCGGCGCCTGCTGCAACGAAAAAACCAGCCAAGAAAGGCAGCAAGTAATGTGTGGCTTGCTACCCAAAACCACGCTGGCGTTAACTGCCCTTGCCGGCTTGGCCGCAACCACCAGCATGGCCAGCTGCAAGCTGAACCTCACACCTGAAACCCTGATCAAGGGCGTGCAGGGTTACATGGAAGCGCGCAAAGACCTGACCCCTGAAAATGAATACTTCGTCGGACGCTCGGTCGGTACCAACATTTTGGCGCGCAACAACTACGCGTATCTTGATAAAGACGGCTGGAGTCGTGGCCAACTCAGTGGCTTCACGCTGTACGTCAATGCAGTGGGCGCCGTGCTTGCAAACGCTGCGCTCGAAGTCCAACACAGCGGCGACCGGCCCTCGCCGATTGCGGGTTGGCACTTCGTAATCCTCGATGACAGCATCGTGAACGCGTTCGCTGCACCGGGCGGATATATCTTCATCACGCTCGGGGCGTTAGAACTTGCGAAAAACGAAGATGAACTCGCGGCGGTGTTAGCCCACGAAATCGCCCACGTCCGACGCGGCCATGCGCTGGGCTCTATTAAAAAATCGCGCATTTCAAGTGTCTACAAAGAAGCGCTGACCTCCTCGGTTGAACTTGATCAACAAGCCTTAGGTGGGCTTGCGCAAGCCTTCGATGGCGCGATGGATGACATGCTCGATAGTATGTTGGTCAAAGGCTACTCGCGCGAAACTGAATTCGAAGCCGATGCCGTTGGCATGGAGATCATGGCGAAGGCTGGCTACAACACCGACGCGTTTGTGGCCTATCTCGATCGCTTGCAGCGTCAGCAAGTCACCGGCTCAGGTGGATTTTCTGCGACCCACCCCAAAGCGAGCGACCGCGTCGCCACGCTCAAAAAAATCCACAGCAAGTATGAAGTTCATCCTGTCATCGCCAAACGCACCGCGCGCTTCGTTGCTGCGCGCAACACTGCCACGCTGGAGTAACTGGCAGTTGGCTACGGCTGCAACGCTCGCTCGATCCAATATCGACCCGGCGCGCGTGCGGCTACTTCCGTGAGGCGTTGCTTCGCGGCCGGCTGATCTCCCATCGCAGCGTCGAGGGCCGCCGCCTCACAAGCTTGCCAGGTCGAAAGCAACGGCACATGGTAGGCCACGTAGAAATCAAACGGCGCTTGATAAACTCGACGCAACGTCGCCCGGGTTGCCGCATCAAGGGCTGGCTGCGGCTCTGGCACTTGGGGGCTAGGTAACAAGCATCCATGACCGGTAAACGTCGCATACGCCCGCAGTAAATCTGCGAGTACGCGCGGATCACCATAGGCCGGCTGGGCGATCGTTGCATCGTGAGCCAACTCTTCAAGTTGTTGCGCCATCGCTTCAGCATTACTGCGGTTGATCAAACCGGCGACAAACAAACAAGCCGCGCGTTGCCGAATACCCGAATCTTCGCCGCCACGTAAACACGGTGCCACTGTTATCGCAGCACCTGCGGCATCGCCATCCATCCATTGCAACAATGCCAACGCAGCTCGCCGAATCGGCCGTCGCGCATCGCGCGCACGCACCATCGATTTACGATACATGTCACGGGCCCGCACCAAATCACCTTGCAACGCGTAGACCTTGCCCAGCCCTGCCAAGGTGTCTTCGCCTTCGTT
>JAYWHS010000561.1:0-3444 GCA_043777635.1 Kofleriaceae bacterium
GGGTATTTGGCGCCAAGGCGCATCACGACATCGTCCGCAGTCGGCCGAGCTTCATCGTCGAAGTTGAGTAGATCGGCAATTAGATCATCAAGGTGGCCAGGGATTTTGGGATTGAACGACGAAACTCGCGGCGCCACACCAGCCCGAAGCTGAGCGCGCTGCACGTCGATCAGCGCACCATCAAACGGAACTCGCCCCGTACACATTCGGAATGCCAGTGCGCCCAAGCCGTAGAGATCGATCGATGAGCCAAGCGAAAATCGGGCAATATATTCCGGCGCGAGGTAAGGCACGGTGCCAGTGAGTTGGCCTATGCCTTCGATGGTACCGATGAGATGTCGATCCGTCGCTTGCATCGACCGAGTGCCGAGGGCCACCCCAAAATCCAACAGCTTGGCAACTCCATTGCGGTTCACCAAAACATTGCCGGGTTTTACGTCACGGTGAATCACACCACGAACATGAAGATAGTGAAGCGCCTGCGCGACCTCAAACAAAACTTTTTCGACCCGCTCGAAATTGACAGGGTCACTAGGCGCCGACCCCACCCAGTTCAACGCGGAAACACCATCGACGTATTCCATCGAAAAAAAACACCGATCCTGCTCGGCAACTAAATCAAAAAACTCAACAAGATTTGGATGGCGCATGGAACCCACCACGCGAAATTCGCGTTTGAGCCACAGCATGTCATGGACATGTGGCGACGATTGAACCTTCAACGCGACGGCAATGTCACGTTCAAGATCATGCCCCAGAAACACCACGCCCATCCCTCCCCGGCCAAGCTCGCGCACTACTCGATATCGCTCGCCAGCGTCAAAATCCATGGACCCGACTCCCACGTTATAAATTTCGTTCAATAGGAACGCTCCACGCTACGAGAATTTCTTGGCCACGTCAAACAGTAAATAACCACGCGGTCTACGGACTTAAGCAGACAGCACGATCTGCGCCAGCGTTTCATCGCGGCGCAACGCGCTAGCGGCACACGTTGCGCGGCAATCTGGTTGTTGATGTATCAGCTCGATACGTTGTTGTGTCAATTTAGTACGGCACTGCAACGCAGAAACCCGGCACTAGACGCCGACTGCCACAAGCTGAAACACCACAGCTCTGACGCTGTGACCGCGAACCGCAAATCACGGCACGAGATTTGCTGTGGTTGACACTATGAATAATGCCACGAATAGCCCACATCCCGTGGCGCTTGCCGACTTGGTGCTGGCCGCCATGGTGCAAGGTGGGGTTCGCGCAACGTTTCTCAACCCGAACGCTGACACCGAAACGTATGCGTTGACGTTCGAGAAATCGAATCATCAAGTGTCGTCATTGCAACTTGATACCGGGCGCGCAGCGGCGTTAGTCGCACGGTTGGCGGTGTTGGCCAAACTAGATCTCACGATGCCACATGTCACGACCGGCGTGATTCCGGTGCGCAGCGGCGACCGTTGCGCCAATGTGCTTGCAACGTTGCGGCCCGGCCACAACATGTCCATTGATCTTATTGCTGTGCCAGTTCGCAAACCGGGCCAACAAGAACCCGCCGAGGTTGCGCAGCGCTTGGTCAATGGTCAAGTTATTGGCCACTATCAAGTAATAGCGTGCATTGGTGAAGGCGGCATGGGTCTAGTGTATCGGGTCCGCCACGTTTCGATTGGCCGTGAATACGCGTTGAAGATTTTGCGCTCCGGCAGCGCCGACCAAGCCGCGGTGGCTGCGCAATTTCTGCAAGAAGCCTGCGCTGCAGCGCGCGTTCATCATCCCAATATCGTCGACGTATTTGATTTTGGTCACGTTTCCGATGGCCGGCCGTACTTGGTTATGGAATTTCTCCAAGGTGCGAGCTTGCGCGACACCATTGCGGCTGCGCCGTTGAGCTTGCTTGATGCGGTCCAGGTTGCCCGCGCACTTGCGGAAGCGCTAGCGGCGGCACACGCCCGTGGCATCGTGCATTCCGATGTGACGCCTTCGAATGTTATTTTTGCCGGTGACCAACTACAACAACTTAAGCTGGTCGATTTTGGTTTGGCGCGCTTCATTGATGCTGCGCAGCAAGATGGCAATCTACCGATGGTTGCTGGCACACCGTACTACATGGCGCCCGAGCAAATTCGCGGCATTACACCAACGGTGCATGCCGATCAATATAGTTTCGGCGCGTTACTGTTTGAGCTGCTCAGCGGCGCACCGCCATTTTTGCACAAAGAAGTAAAATCGATTTGCCTCATGCATCTGGCCGCCGATGTTCCAACGGTTACTAGCCCACACGGCGATTTGCCGACGCGGTTGGTAGAGTTGGTGACTCGCTGCTTGCAGAAACGTCCAGAAAGTCGATTCACATCCATGGATGTGGTTATCGAAGAATTAGCGCACATCGAACAATTGTTAGCCCGGCGTGGCTGGCGTCGCTGGTTACCTCAATGAAAAGGAGTCGTTATGATAATCGTATGTGTTGACGACGATGAAGGCATGCTTGCCACGGTGGCGAGCATTCTTAAAAGTGACCAAGCGACGATTCGCACAACCACGTCTGCGTCCCAAGCACTGGAATGGATTGCAGCCGAACAAATCGCGGTCTTAGTGTCGGACTACGACATGCCGGAAATGACGGGGGCCCAGCTCGCCGGCTACGCCAAAGTAATTCAACCGACGACGGTGCGCATTTTACTCACCGCGATGGACGGGGCCCAAGCCGCAGTCGAAGGGATCAATCACGGTGAAATTTTCCGATATCTGAGCAAGCCCGTGGACCCACGCTCGCTGCGCGTGGTGGTGGCGGCGGCCACCGCCAAACACCGAGAACTAGTTTTGGGTACATCGAGCCAAGCCCATGACCGCGTTCGCGATCAAGTCCTCCAGGCTATCGAGCTCGAATACCCTGGCATCACTCGATTTGAACTCGATCAGGACGGCTTTTACAAAGTCTACGACGACCCATTGTTCGCTGCGGTTACCCTCGGCGCGAGTCCGGTACTGCGCGATTTGCTGGATACCAACCCGCATCAATAGCTGTTAGGCATTGGCCGTGTTGTTGCTTAACCAGGTTGCAATAAAGGCCATTACCTCAGCTGGCGCCGGTGCCGTCGAGTGGGGCGCGCCGCCAACGCGCGTAGCGTCGCAGTGTTGGCCGCAACCCCCGCAGTCTCGACGAAGTGTACCCACGCTGGGAAGTGCTGCGCGAGGGCGTGCCAATAGCGCAGCTGGTTTTCGGCGAAGGTCCGATACCGCTGCAGTTTGCGTTGGGCCCGGGCTTCGTCAAGCCCACGCGCACGTTCGCGCGCCAACAGCCGTTCGGTGCGAACCGCTTCGCTAATGTGAGCGATGACATAGCGAGTCGGAAACGCCACCCGCTCTGCGACGATGAGCGTGTGATACGCCTGCCATGCGGCGTGCCAACTCGCACCGTCATTTTTGCCCATCATCCAATTGAACCAAATTGGT
>JAYWHS010000562.1:0-12060 GCA_043777635.1 Kofleriaceae bacterium
AAGCCGGCACCATGGATTTGCAGCCACGGACACATGCGGCCGTCGTCGTGAAATCGCCAAAATTGGGTGTAGTGATACGGGCCTGCAGCAAAGTCTGCCGACAACTCAACCCCGCCGCGGAACCGCTCGATCCGCACGTCGCCACTGATATTGCGACGCCCCAGCGGCACCCACCACGGGCCATGATTTTCCAGCAGCATTGCGTCTTGGCTTGGGTGGCCTTCGAGCGCTTCGTGCTGATGATCGACGGTGACGTAGGGCAACGAGCCTTCCCACAGCACACGCTTGCCACGATAGTCGGCGAGGTAGATCATGACGCCGGCCGATTCGGTCAAGCGCCAGTGAAATTTCCAATTGGCTTCTGTAATTACATTGGTCATAGGTTCACCGGGCATTACCAGCTCGCCGCCGGCACGATGTTGGTTACTTGATTGTCGAGTAGATCTACGACGACGACGACCGACGGATGTTCGCCGGCCCGGCCAAATAGCACTGCTGCCGAGCGGCGTGAATACGCTAGATCACTGCTGTCTTTACCCCAGTAGTGGGTCGCAAGTTGTGGCTGCTCGCCGAGGTGCAACGTGCCGCGTACTTGTTCGTCGGCGGTGGCCACGGCGATCGCTAACGCTTCTTCTTCGCGCGACAGCATCGGTTGCGATCGGTTGATATCGAGATGGGCAACCACGCCGGCTTCAAGATCGATGCATGCGTCGACACAACGATCGGCAGCGTAGTCATACACGACCACCCGCGCGAGCCGATGTCCAGCCATCCAGTGGGGTGGCTTGACCACCAACGGTTCGCTACAAATCACCCGGTAGCGACCGACTTTGGCCATGCTGGCAACGCGGCGATCTTCGGTCAAGGTGCGCAATGCATCGGCGGCTTCACCGGCGGTCAGTGGCGCAAATAGCTCTGGGTACGCTGACGGCGGCTCGGGTGCAGCATGGGGCACCGTGGGTGCGGCTTTACGCGCGGCTTTTTTGCCAAGCACAGGCTTGGTTTTGGCTAGTGCTAGCTTGAGCTTGGCACTAGCCTTCGCGGCGGTGGACTTTTTGGCAGGCGGCATAGCGGCAATATACATGGAGCTGGGCAAGCCTGACGCTTGCTGGGGCGCAATAGGTAAGTGCTTGTTATTTAGTGAAATATTGGGTCTCGTTCAGGTGGTGCACGCGGCTAACCAGAAATTGCCGGTCGAAGTAGATCTTCGGCCATGGTGACTCGTTAGTAGAGCCATGAAGACTTTCCGCGCTGCTATCTCGTCACTATTGTTGGCCGGTGCTATCGCAGGTTCGTTCACTGCGTGCTCGTCGGCGTATGCCGATCAAAAACAAATTGCCCGCGCTCGCATGAGTGCGGATCCTCGGATTGCCATTGCATCAGCCCCAATCAAGATGCGGGCACCGTACGATGTGCAAATCATCCGTGAAGACGGCACTACACTGTCGACTTACGCCCAAGGCAATCGCTACTACGTGCTCGGCAATGATGGCGAACGCTACACGGTACACATCACAAACCCAACTGCGCGCCGCATTGAGGCCGTGATCTCGATCGACGGCTTGGATGCGGTAGATGGTGAAAATGGCGATCTGAAAAAACGCGGCTACATCATCCAACCGTACGGCGAACTGCGCGTCGAAGGTTTTCGTACCTCGACCGATCAAGTCGCCACCTTTCGTTTCTCATCGGTCGATGGCTCGTATGCCGGTAAAAAAGGCAAAGCCCGCAATGTCGGTGTAGTCGCCGTGGCATTGTTTGAAGAAGAAGCGGGTCAACAAATTGCTGCGCCAGTTGCCGTACCTGTGCCAGTTCATAACTACGATGGCGATGACGACGGCGTCTACGATTGGACTGACGATGTTGCGCCATCTCTACCATCGGCGCAAACCGGCAGTGTGCGTGGCGAAGGTCGGGTACGGAGTGAGCCGAGTAAAAAATCGGCTGGCGCTGCGCCAAGCGCCGCAGCGGATTCTGTGGGCGGTGCGATGCGGCCATCGGCAGCGCCGCGTCAACCGTCGCCACCACCGCCTTATGATCGCCGGATTGAACGCGAAGATCGCGACTACGAGCCTCCGACTGAAACCACCACAGCGCGACCGACCAATCGACCGGGCTTAGGTACCGAGTTTGGTGAATCGCGCTATTCGCCAACCCAATTTACCCGGTTCGTACGCTCGTCATCACGGCCGGTTGCAATTGCCGAGTTGCGTTACAACGACGTTAGCGGCTTGCGCGCACTGGGAATCGATATTGAGCCCCTCCCGTCAGCTGCTGAAATCGACACGCGTGAAACTGCTGATCCATTTCCTGGCGATGCTCACTTTGCACGCCGTGTACGTTAGGCCGCGTCTCGCTACGGCGTTGTTGCGCTGCCGGCGGCCGGCCCTAGTTCGCAATCGTCAAACGGATTCTTGATACCGTTGATGCAGATCTTGATCCGCGTCATCGTGCACATCACTTCTTCGGTATTGCCGTCCCACAAAATATCGACGGTGCCAGGTTTGTAACCTGACATGGTGCAGCGCACCGTGCCTCGGGTCCCAACGCGTTCTTCGAGCTTCACACCGCCCGGGCCGCGATACGCTGAGCCAATGTACAGCGTGCCGCCTTCAGGCCGCGTCAACACTCGGACTTCGAAGGTGCCACGTCCATTGGGGGTTGCAACGACAACCGTCGGAGTCGGACGGGCATCGCTGCGCGGCATAACCACCGGGCCGGGGCCTGATGCATCGCGCCGTGGTGGTCGATTACGTGGTGCATCGATCGAAGGCGCTGCGTCGTTCAAGATTTCAACTGGCGCATCGACTGGCACATGCGCAATGACCATAGCGTCGGGGCTTGGCACGTCGGCGATTCGGGCATCTACGGAGCGTTGCTCGCTACGACTATTCATGAACAGCATCACCGCGCCGCCAACGCCGAAGGTCATCAATAAGCCCACGGCAATCCATGGCCACCGTGCCCCGCTCCGAGCGTTCGCTCGTTCGCTCCATTTTTGGGCCCGTGGTGCAACGATTTCATCCTCGGTAAATACGTGGTCGAACGTTTTAGGCCGATCCGCAGCGGTAAATTCAGGTTCGTTGCGCGCATTGCGAGGGTAGCCTGTGCTGGGTTGCCGTGACCGAGGCGAGGGTGCCGTTGACGGGGCTTTAGATCGCGCCTCCATTGTGATGTTGCTGGGCTGCTTGGCGATCAATGGGCCGGTTGATGGATTGTTAGCCGGCCGATCTGAGGTTGGTGCTGCAACGGGTGCTTCGACAAATTTACGTGGGTCAGCGCCGGGCGGCAGTAGCGAAAGCGCCATCGCTGGTGACCCGGTAACACTGGCACCCGCTTGCGGCCCCATCACATGGCGCGCCACAACCTCAAGTGCTGCGAGCAACTCGCCCATAGTTTGGTAACGCAGTTCGCGTTTTTTGGCTAACGCTTTGAGGATCACCGCTTCAACTTCCGACGGAATATTGAGGTCTGGTCGGAGTTGCGTTGGCGGCACCGGCGCATCAAGCATTTGCATCGCAATGGTGCGCACGGTGCTATCGCCTTTGTGCGGTAGTTTGCCGGTGACCATTTCATACATGATAATGCCAAGCGCATAAATATCGACGCGACCGTCGGTGTCGCTTCGACCCGCGGCTTGCTCGGGTGCCATGTATTCAGGGGTACCAAATACCGAACCAACTTTGGTTAAGCGCGCGCCACCGGCGTTGCCGTCGAGCGGCTGCATTTTGGCGATGCCAAAATCGACAATCTTAACAAAATCGGCGCGGCCATCGCGATCGACCAAAAACACGTTGTCGGGTTTAAGGTCGCGATGAACGATGCCTTTGTCATGAGCGGCACCTAAAGCACGCGCAAGTTGCGAGGCAATGCGGAAAATCCGTGGCAGGGCCAACGGTGCCATCTGGCGATTCACGCGCGCCAATGTTTCGCCTTTGATGTACTCCATCACCGAGTACGTCATGCCTTCGGGCGTGGTGCCAAAATCCGTGACATCGACGATATTGGGGTGACCGATGCGTGAGGCCGCTTTGGCTTCTTGTTCGAAACGTTTGATCGTGCCGGTATCGCGCATCACTTCGCGACGCAGCACTTTAATCGCTAGCGGCCGTTCGATGATCATGTGTTTGGCGGCAAACACGACGCCCATGCCGCCTTCGCCGATCTTTTTTTCGATACGGTAGCGACCGTCGAGGGTCTGGCCAATCATGGCTTGGTATTCGTCACCTTTGCCCAAGCCGGCAAGCGCTGAGGTGGCATCGCCGGCAGCAGAAAGCACGCTCATTTCCGATGGGGCATGTTTACGGCGTGGTGCGGCCGGCGGTGGAAATTGCGCAGGCATGTAGCCTGACTCAGCGGCGGACTGTGCGGTCGGCCGTAGCACGCCGGGACGAGGCGCAGCCACAACTGCCGGCGCTGCTGCAACCGGTGGCCGTGGTGTTGCCGCGATATTCGTTGGAGCGCTGGTGGCCGCAGGCAGGTGGCCCTGTGTCGTGCCTTTGCGCGTAGGATCGGTACTTACCGTCGGTGAAGCATGTTGCGCATCACGCGGTTGATCCACGAAGGTCTTCGCACCTTCGCTGGTTGCTGTAATGGCCCGCAACTCGGTTCGATCGAAAGGGCAAAAGCCCAACGAATCGAATTGCCGTCGGCAAACAGGACAAAAATACATGAACTAACTTGCTAACTACTTCGGTCGGCTATTAGCGAACAACGAGGTTTCAAAGTACGCGAACACTTCGTCATCTGCGCCAATCAAAATTACCGGTTTGCCGTCGAGCTCGGTGGTCGCCACGGTACGGCCAAAGTTTTGATCATTTTCTGGGCTGGCATCAAAAAGCGAACCTTGTTCGGTGATCATTGCACCTTCAACAAAGTACAATTTTGCTTCGCCAGCATTCGGAATACCTTCGACGATGGTGTCCTTGAAGCCCGCGACAATCACTTCTTCGCTGCCAGTTTTGGTCAACATGGTGGCCGCGGCTAGAGCGGAGAGCCCCGGCGCTGGTGTGCTTGAAATCAGCGTATTTGTGACGAGGTCAATCACGAAAATTTCGCCAGCGGTGCCGAATTGACCCAAGATTGCATGTTTGATCGTGGCAGTTTCAACGACAACTACGATGCCTTCGCCTGGTCTGCCGAACTTGTTTGCTACGGGGTTTTTCATACACGTCGGCACTGCCGTATAAATCTCGTTGGTGCCATCAGCTTGCCAAGCCAAGAGGCCGAGGCTAGAGGTCGCCATTGCGATGACTTTCGTGCCAGTCATACAGATTGGTACTACCGCACCATTTTCGCTCACACCCATATCGGTGCCGACGAAGACCTTCTTGTTGTTGGTTACGTCAGCTGTGATCGCAACGGCAATTGCGTTAGGAATTGTGCTGGTTACCGGAATCGCCTCGAATTGGCTACCCGTCCAAAATTGCACAGTGCTGCCCGCCAGTACTGCGGCCCCCGCGCCATCAGCGGTCATTGCAATGAGCGGATGTCCCCCGATATTAACCGGTGGTCCGATGATTTTGCTTGGATTGCTAACGGTGTTGAGCACAACTTCGCCGCCATTGGCATTGAAGTTTACCGCTGCAACCGATGCATCGTTGCGCCCAACCACCAAAAACGGATTGTTGACACCGGAGGTGCCGCGCGACGACACCAGCCCGTAGCCCCAGTCACCGGTGGTGCTAACCGCACTAGGTTTCTGTAAAGAAACCGCCCATGTAGTGTCTTGAATATCGTCGAAGTCCGTCCACTTACAACCATTGCTGGTCATGGCGGTTACGGTCAACGCACTTACAACTATGAGTGATGGAAGTTTCTTCATTACCAACGTACCTCCATGTTCAAACCGGCATATGTTGGACCTACCGAAGGGGTGAGTGCCAACGCGCGAACATCGACCAACGCCGTTGACGGCGCGCCTTTATCGCGAAACGTGTAGTAGATGGCAGTTAGCGCCGTAATGCCACCGATCACAAACAGCGAGTCGGCCATCACGGTGTTGAACTTGCCGTTGTTAAGCGAAAAGCCCCAGCCTAGACGTGGGTCGCCGCTGTCCACAGGTGGCGTGCCTGCGGCGATGTCTTTTTTGAGTTCATCGCGGATACTGTTAGACCGCAAGCCAAAGTAGGTGCCGCCACCAATGAAGGCACCCGCGAGCACGTACGCGACTACCGCATCGGTCCGGCTAGGTTCTTTGGCTAAGCCGACTTTGATGGTGGTTTCGGTTTTGGCACCAATCGTAATCCGGCGGGTGTAGGACTTGTAGCCTTCGCGACGGACGCTAACTTCGTGCGAGCCTTCGCGCACGCTCTTGAGGCACGGGCCACGTTCGCATAGCACTTTGCCATCGACGTAGATGGTTGAATCTTCGATGCCGTAACCACGGACATCGAGCTTGCCAACTGGATCACCGGAAAGCTGAGCTTTGATTTCGGCGGTCTCGCCGGCGATGACTTCGAATTCTTGTTTATATTCGTCGTAGCCATCGCTGGAGATCCACAACGTGTGTTTGCCAGGTTTGAAGTTGCCCGAAAATGGGGTTTTACCAATTGCGCCAACGGTTTTGTCGTCGAGAAAAATATCGGCACCCGGCACGTTGGATTTGATTTCAACCCACCCGAGGTAGTCGTCTTCGGCCATCACTGCTTTGATCACCAAGAGTTTGCTTGGGTCAGCTGACAGCCGGGTCTCGACAATTTTGTAGCCGCGTTTTTCGATGATGAGTTTGTGCTCACCTTCGAGGGTGCCGGACCATGGCGTGCTGTTGAGGGCGCCGTTCTTTTTGTCGTCGAGATAAATGGTGGCGTTAGCAGGTTCACTTTCGATCACCACTAAGCCGCGCACTTTTACGTCGCCTAGCGATTGCATTTCTTGCGATGGGCCCGGTGGTGGCGCCACAGCCGACCCTGATCCAGAACCGGCGCCTGACCCGTTCGCTACTGGGACGCCGGCTTCTTTGATGCGTTTGATTTCGCCTTGAATGACGCCCACGGCTTTTTCAACCCGGGCTTTGTCTGGTGCGGTTGGATCTTCGCTCAGATAGCGTTTATAAAATTCGATGGCCTTTTCATACGAAGGAACATCAGAAGATTTTTTGCCTTTCATATGAAAGGCCGCACCGACGTTGTATAAAAATTGTGGGAACGGCTTGGCAGCGTAAGCCTCTTGAAAACCTGCGGCGGCTTTTTCAAAGTCGTTGGCCAGATACGCAACTTGAGCGTTATCGAACGCGTCTTGTGCAGCTTTGAGTTTATCAGCAGCGGCAGGCTGAGCTTGCACCGTTGCGATCGACTGGTGGTTAAGCAGCCCTGGAATCAGGCCTGGCACACCACTCGCCGACACAGCGCAAACCATGACTAGAATTCGAGATTTAGCTGAAAGATTCATCTACGCACACCCGTGGCAAATACTAGCTTGGAATTGGCCGATTTCGCTAGCACTGAACCGGCTAACTGTCACTTCCATCACGCTTCGATGAATATGCTTAAGCATTTGAAAATACTTGTTATTGTTCGACATCTTGAGGGAACCACCGAACATTTTGTGAGATCGGATCGCGGTCGGTGCGGCACTGGTTGGCTGGCGTGGAAGGATCTTGGTAGCCGATAGCGATGCCGAACAGAATTGTTTGGCTCGCGGGGATGTCCAATTGTTGGCGCAAAACATCTGGATAGGTGGCAATCGATGCCATCGGGCAGGTTGCGATGCCTCGGGCTTGCGCCGCAGCTAACAGGTAGCCCAACCAGACTCCGACGTCGACATACGCATAGGTGCCCAGCGCGCGTTCAACTGATACCACCAAAAGATGTGGCGCGTCGAAACATGCAAAGTTGCGCAGCCATGCAGCGTGCCGCCCAGATTTGTCATCGCGCGGGATCCCCATTGCTTGATACAACGCACCGCCGCAGGCTCGGCGATGTTCCCGATACGGTGGTGGATAGTCTATGAGAAATGGAATTTCGGGCGTCGGCATCGAGGTGGATGCGGCGTGCACCAAGGTATCGGCGACGCGCTGGGTAAACGGCGGACGAGTGAGGGCGACGCGCCACGGTTGAATGTTGCACCACGATGGTGCGTGTTGCGCATCGGCCAGCATCGCCTGCAAATCGTCGTCGGAAATTGGCTCTGGTTTGAATCCTCGTACGCTGCGGCGATCACGCATGAGCGCGCCGAGTGACGCGGAAAAATCAACGGTCGACATTGCCTAAGGGGTCGGTTTGGCGGGGCGGTTTGCAAGCAAATCGCGGAAGCGGTAAATCCCGGTGCCGTGACCGTCGGAGAACTGCACGCCGAGCCCATAATTCCCAACTAAGTGCATGTTCTTGATCGTCAAATCAAGCGGCACCGTCGCTGGGTCAAGCAGTCGTTCGCCAGTGAATTCTGACTGGCAGTGGGCGCACGCGCAGCGCAGGCGCAAGTCGCGGGCAGACCACACATCTTCGTCGCCTTCGTCGTCCCAGACCAGACGAACTTCAGGTTTGCCGAGACCGACGATTTCAACTGGCATTGGCATGGCGGCGTCATAGCGCGGCCGTTCGACGACGACAAGAGACATGGGCGACCGGCTCATCGCCGTTGCACCTAGCGGGCTACTTTGGTGTCGGAATTTGCGCGGGCATGATGGCAGGTGCCGACACCGCTGCAACGGTATCAGTCCACGGATGCCACCATTTGACCAACAAACATGAGCCGGCACCGACGCTGGCCGCCATCGGAATGGTGAGCACCCAAGCCCACACAATACGGCTTGCTAAGCCCCAGCGAATACCCCGGGTGTTGGTGGTGCTACCGACGCCAATAATTGCACCGGTGATGGTGTGGGTCGTCGATACTGGGACTTTCATCGCCGACGCAATAAACAAGGTAATGGCACCCGCCAGTTCGGCGCAAAAACCACCGATGGGTTTTAGGTGGGTGAGCCCCATGCCCATGGTTTTGACAATGCGCCAGCCGCCCAAAGCAGTGCCCAACGCCATGCAGCCGTACGATGCCAAGACAATCCAATACGGGAACGCAGGCGGATGGTTGCCTGCGAACTCAGGGCCGAGATGGCCGCCGGCAACTAACACGATCACGATCACGCCCATGGTTTTTTGGGCGTCGTTGCCGCCGTGGCCAATCGAATACGCCGCCGCCGAAACTAGTTGGCCCAAACGGAACGACTTGTCGACTTTCTGCGGTCGCATTTTGCGGACGATCCAATACATCACCAACACCAAAAACGAACCACCGACAAAACCGATGAGCGGCGCGATCACAATAAACTTGGCTATGCGCAGCACATTGTCTTGGTTGAGCACGGCCAGCCCGCCATACGCTACGCCGGCGCCACCGATACCGCCAACCAAGGCATGCGACGACGACGACGGCAGCCCAAGCCACCATGTGAGTAGATTCCAAAAAATTGCGCCAGCAAGGCCGGCGGCGACAACGTAGACAAACGCCGGGTCGGCAGCATTCACATTGATGACTTTGGAAATGGCGTTGGCGACGCCTTCCCCGAAAATGAACAATGCAACGAAGTTGAATGTAGCTGCCCAAACCACGGCTTGGCGTGGTGTCAGCACACGGGTCGACACCACGGTGGCGATGGAGTTCGCAGCGTCGTGAAAACCGTTGATGATATCGAACGCGAGCGCTGCGATGATGGTGACAATGACGATGGTCTGCATGGTGGCTAGGCGTTTTCGAGAATGACGCCTTCAATGATGTTGGCCACGTCTTCACAACGATCGGTGGCGTTTTCGAGATTTTCATAAATCTCTTTCCACTTGATCACCATGATTGGATCTTTTTCTTCCTTAAACAAGCGCGCCACCGACCGTCGCAAAATCGCATCGGCTTCGTTTTCTAGCCGATTAACATCGATGCACAACTTCAAGATTTGCTGCGGATCTTTGAAGTTGCGCAAACAACGCACGGCCTTTTCAACGTCGATCGTCGAGCGATGCAATACGTCAGCGAGGTCACGAACGTCGTTGGTCATCGCGGTTAGCTCATACATCACGACGCGTTCGGCTGCCGCTTCGACGTAATCCATGATGTCGTCCATTTTAGTAATCAAGCGATGAATCGAATCGCGATCAATGGGCGTAATAAAAGTTTTGTGCAGGGCTTCGACGCAGCGATGAGTGATGACATCGGTTTCATGTTCGATGTCCGAAACCCGGCGACACTTTGCTTCAATATTGGCGCCGGTAGTTACCAGCGAAAGAAACTCTTTGGTGCCTTCGACGGTGAGCGCGGCATGTTGTTCGAAGAAATCGAAAAAGCTGGTCTCTTTGGGTAAGAAGCGTCCGAACATGCCTGTGGTTATCATGCGTTCGGTTGCAATTGGGTGACGCAGATGTGACAAAAGTTAGCTAACGCTGCGAAATGTCGTCAGTCTGGCTCGCCGAATGTGGCGTTGTTACATTTTGATGCGGTGGTTTTCGGCATCGTACAGCGGCCGCAACGAGGCCACCATTGGGTACCGCCGATCGGCGATTTCAATATCCCAACTGCCGGTTTCAAGGAATGCCGGCGTAATCGGTTCGTCGGCCTGCAACATGGCTAAGCCAACCGCACCGCCGAGGGTATGGCCGTACGACGCCGCGCGAATATAGCCGAGCGCTTTGCCATCGCGCCGAATGACTTCAGCGTGGAACAACAACGGTTCAGGGTCTTTGACCAGCACTTGCACCAGGCGTTTGCGCAGTGGGCCGGCGGCTTTTTGCGCCACCACGGCGTCTTTGCCGAGGAAGCCACCCGGCTTTTTGAGATCGACTGCGAAGCCGAGGCCAACTTCAAGCACCGAATCGGTGTTGTCGATATCGTGGCCATAATCGCGATAAGCTTTTTCCATGCGCAAGCTGGCCAAGGCTTTGAGCCCAGCGTGGCGTAGGCCGAGCGGTTGGCCAGCAGCGATGATTCGCTGATACACATGGTTCGCTTGCTCGGCGGGAATGTAGAGTTCATAGCCGAGCTCGCCGAGATACGTGATGCGAATGCACAGCACCCGGGCAAACCCGATGTCGATTTCGCGAGCCGTGCGAAAGGGAAACGCATCGTTGCTGAGGTCGGCCGAGGTAATGGCTTGCAGCAATTCGCGCGAGCGTGGGCCTTGTACGTTGAGCTGGGCATACGCTGAGGTTTGGTCGGCGACAAACGCGTGGGCTTCGCCGAAGTTGCGTTTCATGTGGGTTTCGATATGGCGATGCACGGTGTCTGAACCGACGACGAAATACCGTTCGTCGTCGAGCTTGGTCACCGTTAGGTCGGCTTCCAGTGTGCCGCCAGCGTTGAGCCATTGGGTATACGTGATCATGCCCGGTGCGCCGTCGACATTGTTGCCAGAGATGAAGTTGAGCAAGCGGCCAGCATCGCGGCCTTGCACGGCAAACTTCGACATGAAAGACATGTCCATCAAGATCACGCCTTCACGACATGCACGATGTTCGGCTTCCCAATGCTGCCACCAACTGGCGCGGCCAAAGGTCAGCGGCCCTGGCTCGGGCGTGGTGCTGTTGCCAGCAGCGTCGACGCTGTACCAATCCGCGCCTTCCCAGCCACTTACATCTTTGCAGTACGCGCCGGCCGCAACGAGCCGGTCGTGGACTGGCGAAACTTTGGCGCCGCGCGCGGTTTGCATCGACCGGTTCGGGTAGTGGCATTGATAGACCATGCCCAATGATTCGACGGTGCGGGTGCGACGATATTCCGGGTTGCTTTGATACGTCTGCAAACGGTCAATGTTGAAACCTGTGATATCGACATCGGGTTGGCCGGTAAGGATCCAGTTGGCCATCACCCGGCCCAGGCCGCCGCCGGTGAGAATCCCAATCGAGTTGAGCCCCGCAGCGACGAAGTAGTTGCGAATTTCCGGTGCTTCGCCGACTACCGGTTGGAGATCCGGCGTGAAACTTTCGGGCCCGCAGAAAAACTTTTTGACACCGGCGCTGATCGAGCGAGGCACCCGGGCCATAGCTTTTTCGAGATACGGCGTCATGCGGTCCCAGTCAGGTGGAATTTCGCCAAACGAAAAATCGCGCGGAATCCCGCCGATATTCCACGGCGCGC
>JAYWHS010000563.1:0-3443 GCA_043777635.1 Kofleriaceae bacterium
GACCAAGCTGAGATAAAAAAGTCATTGCCGGCACAATCTGCCACACCACCGCGCCGAGGGCCACTGTGATACACCCTCGGTCATGCATGATTTGGTTGCCGCAGTTCCTCCTGCCGTCAATGAACCAACCCTGGGCTATGCGCCTGGCTCCGCCGAACGCGCCGCCCTCAAAGACGCACTCGCCACCGTGGCTCGCGAAATCATCGAGATTCCGTGTGTGATCGGCGGGCAACGCTTTACCACCGGTCGATTTCACGACGTGGTGATGCCGCACAATCATCGGCAGGTCATCGCGCGCTTTCATTGCGCCGACGCCGACCTGGCCAACCAAGCGATTACTGCGGCGCTTGCAGCTCGACGGCAATGGGCTGATATGCGCTGGGAAGCCCGTGCTGCAATTTTTCTAAAAGCCGCAGACTTACTCGCTGGGCCGTGGCGCGCCCGGATCAACGCGTGCACTATGCATGGCCAATCCAAAACCGCGCATCAATCCGAAGTTGATGCAGCGTGCGAACTCATCGACTTCTGGCGCGTCGGTGTATCGCAAGCGCATTCGCTGTACCAAATGCAACCAATGTCGGCGCCCGGCATGTGGAACATGATGGAACTGCGGCCGCTTGAGGGTTTTGTGTTCGCGATGACGCCGTTTAACTTCACTGCGATCGCAGCCAATTTGCCGAGCGTGCCGGCACTTATGGGCAACACCGTGGTGTGGAAACCGGCCGAAAGCCAAATGCTCGCGGCCTGGGAAACCTTCAAGCTCCTCGAAGAAGCCGGCGTGCCGCCTGGCGTGATCAACTTCCTGCCGGGTTTGGGCCACGAACTAGCGCCGGTTATAATCGACCATCCAGAGTGTGCCGCGCTGCACTTCACCGGCTCGACCGAGGTGTTTCGCAGTCTGTGGAAACGCACCGCCAACAACTTGGAGCGCTACAAAAATTATCCTCGGCTCATCGGTGAAACCGGTGGCAAGGATTTCATCATTGCGCATCCCTCGGCCGATCCTAAAGCTTTGGCAGCTGCGATCATTCGCGGTGGCTTTGAATACCAAGGACAAAAATGCAGCGCAGCCTCGCGGCTGTACCTGCCACAAAGCATTTGGCACGGCATGCGCGACGAGCTGATCGCGACCATCGACGCCATTAAGGTTGGCCGAGTCGACGATTTTTCCAACTTCATGGGCGCCGTGATCAAACAAACTGCGTTTGATCGCCACACCGCCGCAATTGCCGAAGCCCGCGTGACACCAGGTATGGAAGTTGTAGCCGGTGGTTACACCGACGACAAAGACGGTTGGTTTGTGCGGCCAACGTTGCTGACCACCCAAGACCCAGGGGTTCGCCACATGCGCGACGAATTTTTTGGCCCGATCGTCACCGCCCATATTTACCCCGATGCAGCGTGGGACGAAATGTTGCCGATCGTTGATCAAACTTCGATCTACGCACTCACCGGCGCAGTGTTCGCGCAAGATCGCGCGGCGCTGATGCAAGCCGCACACGAACTGCGTTACGCGGCTGGCAACTTCTATTTCAACGACAAACCCACAGGTGCGGTAGTTGGCCAACAACCGTTTGGTGGCGCACGGGCTTCGGGCACCGACGACAAAGCCGGCTCGGCATTTAATCTGCTGCGGTTTGTGGCGCCGCGAACCATCAAAGAAACGTTTGTGCCAGTGACCGATTATCGCTATCCGTTCATGCGCGAACCGTAGGCGACGCACCGACATGCCGAGCTAATGGTGTACCAAGACGCATTACGTGATCTGATGTGCGCAATGTAAGCACTTGATTTTGCAGACAATTTGACTGTGCAACAAACGTACAATCCGCTAGCGTGGAAAGAATGGTCCAACGTAGTGCATGGGTGAGCACCGCATGGTTAGCAACGCTGCTACCCGCGCTTGTCAGCAGCAACGGCTGTAGCGACAGCAACGAAACCCGGGTCGAAACCACCGTGCAAGAAATCCGCACTGGCCGTGGCGGCATGGTTGGGCTCGACGTGTTGGTCACCGACGACAACGATGATGCAATTCCGTGCGGCGTGGGCACCTTGGCGGTGCGCGTAGAAGCCGCGCGCGGTGGCGGCGCATTTACGCAGGTAGACAGCCGCGATATTCAGGCCTCCTGTGCAGGCAATGGTGCAAGCGTCGCCATGGTGGTCGATAATTCGGGTTCGCAAACCGGCCATCTCAATGAACTGCGCACCGCCACCACGGCAATGGTGGACGGCGTGCTTGATGCCGGTGGCCAAGCAGCGTTTGTACGTGTGAGTACCAACGCAACCCGGATCTCCGGACTAACCGACAACCGCGATGCGCTACATAACGCCATTGCAGCAATGCGTATCAATCGAGGGTGGACCTCCTTGTTCGATGGAATTCGCATCGCCAACGAAACCTTGGGTGGCGCTGTCATTGACGCAACTGCGGCGACCCCGGCCAGTAATGTGGGAGCCTTTTGCGCAGCTTCACGCAAAACCGGCATCATCGTATTTACCGACGGCCGCGAAAACAACTCGGCCGACGAACACAGCGCCGACTACGATCGCGTGACCTACCCTGGCGACGGCTTTGCCACCACGTTTGACGATATTCACAAACTGCGCATCGACGGTGTGACCACGCCGATCTACACCATCGGCCTAGGCCGTGACATTGATGAAGCCGGCCTCGCTGAACTTGCCAACACTACCGGCGGGCGCTATTTGCACACCAATTCTGCGGCGGAATTACCAACATTGTTCGAGCGAGTGCGGCAGTATCTCGGTGCTTCGCATCAGGTTTGTGTCGATCTGCCACTCGACGAATGCGGCGATGTCGAACTGCGGGTCAACTACGATTGGACCGACGGTGTACGGGTAGTTAAAAAACAACTACTCGAAACTGTGCACTTGGCTTGTCCGCAAGCGCCACGCGGCAAAGTCGCGACGATGTTGCTTACCGTTTCCAATCCGGGCATTTCACGAGCGATGGCCGACAACCTGGTGCGCCAAGCGGTCGACTACGTTGCGCCCGCCGCAGTTGCCCCGCGCATCTTGGTTGTTCGCGACGACGGTCATCACGGCGAAGCCAAAGAAGATCCCCGCTATGTTGAACAACTGTTACGCGAACGGGGTTATCCGGTCACCTTCATGGAAGAACCACGCGGCGGCTTACGACCGAGCGATGTTGCTGGCTATCAGTTAGTTTGGTTTTCAAACCCAGGCTATCCAATGGACGACCAACGCAGCTTTGAAACCCTGCTGGCCTACTCTGCCACCGGTGGCGGCGTGGTGCTGCAAGGCGACGACATGACGCAGTCGATGGGCCGGAGTTTTTCGATGACACCACTGACCCGGCTCACTCATGTCAACAACGGGACCTCGGCCTGTGGTGTAATTACCGACAACAACCAGGGTGGCAGCTATGATGTGCAGTTTGCTGCCGGCCCGCATCCATTGTT